>DASVMC010000296.1:0-3112 GCA_036384555.1 Niabella sp.
ATTATCGATATTACCGAAGCAGCGTGGCCCGAAGCATATCTGTACCGGACCGGCAGACCACTCGGGCAGCCGTTTGGTCTCGTTGCCGAGGGCTTTTATCAGAACACAGAAGAGATCAGTAACGGACCGGTTGTTGAAGGATACAGCCCGCAACCGGGAGATCTGAAGTATAAGGATCTGAATGGGGATCACATCATTAATGCATTGGACAAAACAGCGCTTACGTCCGGAAAACCGGTTGTTAATTATGGGTTGAATTATGGTTTTCAATGGAAAGGCTTTGACATTTCGATGCTGTGGCAGGGAGTAATGAATGTGTATACATTTACCAATTCCATGAATACCCTGGGTTTTCAAATTTACCAGAGCGGGTACAGCCAGGCATTCGAATCCAATTTGGGAAGATGGACACCGGAAACGGCCGCTACTGCAACTTTCCCGCGCATTACTTTGGGATACAATACAAATAATTACCAAAACTCTTCTTTCTGGTTAAAGAGATCAGATTATTTACGGTTAAAATATGCTGAAATAGGATATGCGTTGCCCGCAACAGATATTAACAGGATCAAATTAAAGCAGGCCCGGGTGTTTGTCAATGCCACTAATTTGCTTACTGTTTCTAAGTTCAGGAATTGGGATCCGGAATATTCAGACTGGGCATACCCCAACCAGAGAACGGTGAGTGCAGGTGTCAATATTCAATTTTAAACGATAAACTTTTTTATAATGAAATGTTTAGTTCAATATGTTGTTTCCGCATTATTCATCTGCAGCCTTTTTGCGGGATGTTCAAAAAGCCTGGAATCGGAACCCTTAGAAAGGGTGACCACAGATGAGATTTTTGATCCGGCAGATAAGAACGCAGATTATGCCAAGCAATTTTTATATGGTATTTATTTATTGTTGCCTAACGGATTAAACCGTGTGGGTGGCGATTTTCTGGATGCAGGTACTGATGACGCCATACCCTCAAGAGCCGGAGCAGTTGTTGATTATTTTCGTAACGGAGGTATATCGCCCACCAATGTTGTGGATGATGCCTGGAGCAGCAATTATACCGGAATAAGGAGGGTAAATAGCTTTCTTGATAAGATAGGGATTGTTCCTTTAGACAGTGCCCAAAAATCACAGTTTAAAGGAGAAGCCCGTTTTCTGAGAGCGTATTTCTATTTTGAACTGGTCAAAAGATATGGAGGCGTTCCATTGGTTGGAGACCGTGTCTTTGGTCTGAATGATAATGTAAGTCTTCCGCGGAATACGGCAGATGAATGTTTCAGTTATATCATTAATGAACTGGATGCCATTGGGCCGCTGTTAATTGACGCAAAAGTATCGGATTTAAACTGGGCGCGGGTTTCAAAAGGAGCTGATCTTGCATTAAAATCCCGGGTACTGCTATACCGTGCAAGCCCTTTGTTTAATCCGGATAATGAGCTGCAAAAATGGATCGATGCGGAAAATGCAGCTAAAGCCGTAATGGATCTGGGGGTTTACAATTTGGTTACGGATTATGTGCAGCTGTTTCTGGATAATAAGAATTCAGAAATGATCTTTATAAAAGAAGCCGCCCAATCGCAGAATGTAGAAACCAGTAATGGTCCCATCGGGTACCTGGTGGGTAATGGATATACCAGTCCTTCTCAAAACCTTGTTGATGCTTTTTTAATGACAAACGGGAAGCAGATCTATGAATCCGGATCGGGGTATGATGCTGCCAATCCCTATCAAAACAGGGATAACCGTTTTGATGCCACCATCATGTATAATGGAAAGACCTGGTTAAGCCGCCCTGTTGAAACGTTTACAGGAGGAAGTGACCGGCCGGGGGGTGTGCGGGTGCAGACCCGGACAGGGTACTACCTGCGCAAGTTTATGGGAAAATTTGAAGCATCGGGTGCTTACAGTAATCAGAATCATCACATCGTCCTGTTCCGGTATGCAGAAACATTGCTGAATTATGCGGAAGCAGATAATGAAGTGAACGGGCCCGGAAGTACTGCGTCACCTGTTTACGCCAGCCTTGCAGCCATACGTAAGCGGGCGGGCGTGGAAGCAGGGAGCGACAATCTTTATGGACTGCCCGTTGGTATTACCAGGGATTCAATGCGCCGGATTATACAAAATGAAAGAAGGATTGAACTGGCTTTTGAAGAGCACCGGTTTTGGGATATACGCAGATGGAAAATTGCCGAAATGGTCATGAACCAGCCTGTAACAGGAATGAACATTGTGAAGCAGGAAGGGGGTATCTTTTCTTACAACAGGATTACTGCATCCTCTTCCATGTTTGATGCCGGAAAGATGTACTGGTATCCGATTCCATTTAATGAAAGAAGATCCAATCCTAACCTGACGCAAAACCCCGGCTGGTCCTACTAAACTACTCTTTGAAAGAACAAAATATTTAAAATGAGAAAAATAATTGGTCTATTTAGTTTTATTCTTCTGTCATTAATAGTTACAGCGCAGGAAAAAAGTATCAGGGGAACGGTAACTAAGAATGATGGAACTCCTGTGCCATTTGCATCAATTGTTGTAGAAGGTTACCCGCAATCGGGAAGCAGTTCTGATGATGAAGGTAAATTTGAAATCAAAGTTCCGCAAGGCAGTACCCAGCTTAAAGTGAGCGCAATCGGCTACCTTACCGTAACAGCGCCGATTACAGGAGCCATCATACAGGTAAGCCTTACAGAAGATAAAACGGATATGGGGGAGGTTGTTGTAGTCGGGTATGGCAAGCAAAAGAAAATCACCTCACTGGGTGCTATCGCATCAGTTACAGGGCAGGAACTCCGGCAAAGTCCGGCTGCCAGTTTGCAGAATGCACTGGTAGGACGCCTGCCTGGTGTTTTCCAGTTGCAAACCAGCGGTCAGCCCGGGAGTGATGCTGCCAATATTTACCTGAGAGGTATCAGTACTTATGTAGGTGGAGGAGCCGCACAGCAACCGCTTGTGATCATTGATAACGTAGAGGGATCCATATCCCAGCTGACGCAACTGGATGCGAATGAGGTTGAAAGCTTAAGCATTCTTACAGATGCGTCCTCAACTGCAATTTATGGAGTTAAAGGTGCTAACGGGGTGATCATTGTTACTACAAGAAAAGGGA
>DASVMC010000297.1:0-2682 GCA_036384555.1 Niabella sp.
AAGCAGGTGTTGTTTTGATTACAGGGGCAGCCGGCGGTATAGGCCGGGCCATAGCAAAAACATTTGCGGGTAAGGGATTTGCGGTAGCAATAACGGATGCCGACGCAGCCGGTCTGCAGGAAACAGCAATGTTGGTAGGAACGCTAACAAAAGAATATATGAGCCTGACGGGTGATCTGCAGCAGATCGGGTTTTTAGAGCAGCTGGTGGATACCTGTCTGACACGTTGGAACCGGATTGATGTGCTGGTCAATAATGCGGTGTGGCGTTCGTTAGAAACCTTAACTACGATCTCAATTGAGGACTGGGAAAAGACAATGCGGATCAATCTTACTGCGCCTGCTTTTTTATCGAGGATTACGGCCGGCCGGCTTATTGAACGGCATTCAGCCTGTGTTATAATAAACATTTCCAGTATTATGGCAGAGCTGGCGGGTGGCTATGCACCTGCCTATACGGTTTGCAAAGGAGCTATTGAGAGCCTTACTTATGAGCTGGCTGTCTTGTACGGACCAAAAGGATTCAGAGCTGTAGCGGTAAAGCCGGGCAATGTAAGTACCTTATTGAGTAACGACTACAAAAACGACGCACAACAGAATATCAGTGAGGAAATGGTAGCGGAAATTGACAGGCGAACGCCGCTGAACAGGGCAGCAGATCCGGCGGAAATAGCGGCTGCGGTTTTCTGGTTGTCTTCTGCTGAAGCCTCCTTTATTACCGGAACCTGTATTACGGTAGATGGTGGTTTGTCGCACAACTTTAACTCCTATTCCATAAAGAAACAATTAAAGCCAAAAGAATTTTGAGCGGGATCTGGAAATACGAAGCATTGCTTCCCGAAATTGCGGTAAAGCACCGCATCACAATGGGGGAAGGAAATACACCCCTGGTATTATCAAAGAATATCGGTGCACTTTTGGGGCTGGAGGCGCTTTATTTTAAATTAGAAAGCCTGAATCCAACGGGGTCGTATAAGGATCGTTTTGCTGCTGTGGTTCTATCCGCATTGAAATCGCGGAATATCCCCTTTTTTCTGGCCACATCCAGCGGCAATACAGGAGCAGCTCTGGCAGCTTATGGTGCTGCGGCCGCTATTCCATGTTTTCTGGCTGTTGTGGACGGAGCGCCTGCCGGTAAGCTGGAGCAGATGGGCATTTACGGTGCCCGGATTTTTATGGTAAAGGACTTTGGCCTTACTAAAGTTGTTACGGAAACAGTGATGAAAAAGCTGCAGGCATTGGCCATGGAGTATCATACGGATGTAGCGATCAGCGCGTATTGTTATGCGCCCACAGGAATGGCTGGCGTGCAAACGATAGCCTATGAAATAGCGGAAGCGCTGCCCGATGTCAATGCTGTATTTGCTCCGGCCGGGGGAGGAGGGCTAACATTGGCAACGATCAAAGGCTTTCAAAGCTGGCGAAAGCAGCATAAAGGATTTAAAACGCCCACCGTTTTTTGTGTGCAGCCTGAAGGTAATAATACCATTGCCGGTGCCCTGATGAACCGGCAGAAAACGCTAAGAGGACTTACGCGGTGCACCAGCAGTATCAGTGGATTGCAGGTGCCAAATTTGCTGGATGCAGCACAGATCATGGCTGCCGCAAAAACGGAAAAACTAAAAGGGACGCTCGTTTCAGATGCTGAAGTATACGAATGCCAGCAACAGCTGTCCAGTATGGAAGGAATTTATTGTGAGCCTGCGGGGGCTGTTGCGTTGGCAGGCTTGAAAAGGGCAATTCAGTCGGGGCAGATCCGCCGGACGGACCGCGTGGTATGTTTGGTCACCGGCCATGGGTTTAAAGACGCCCGGGGGCGCCTTTTTTCTGCTGATGACTGCTCGTATTTTGAAAAGGCATCTCAATCCATAACATTTATCAAAAAGAATATTTAAGCAATGAGTATACAAAAAGAAATGCTGTCGGGCGCTGCAATCCCTAAAAGTCATTTGCCCTTTTCACCGGCCATTAAAAGTGGCGATTTCCTGTTTATATCCGGACAGGCTTCAGTGGATGAGGAAGGAAAAATAATAACAGGAAGTTTTGAAGAGGAATGCAGGCGTTCATTTGATAACCTGAAAAAGATCGTGGAAGGCGCAGGTTTAACAATGGATCATATTGTGCAGGTACGCAACTATGTTGCGGCTCAGGAAGATCTTGCGCAGTTCAATGAGATCTACCGCACTTATTTTTCAGCTCCCTTTCCTGCAAGGACTACATTGATCGGTTGTTTGGGGACCCTTTTGAAATTTGAAGTGGAAGCCGTTGTACGTTATTAACATATAAAGAATCCCCATCGATCGGTAGCTGGTTAAAATCAATAAAAATATACGGATGAAAAAGCGTGTGGCACTGGTTGGTATTTATCATGAGTCGAATACCTTTAATAAACGGCTAACAGTTTATGATGATTTTGTAAACAGTCGTTTATTGAAAGGCGCAGCGATTATTGAACAGTATAAAAATGCATACCATGAAATCGGGGGATTTATTGAGGCGCTGGATAAGGAGGCAATAGCGCTCGTGCCTGTTTTTTATGCTGAAGCAACACCGGGTGGAATGGTTCGTACCGACGCTTATCTTCAATTAAAGCAGGAATTATTGCAACTGCTGGAGGAAGCGCTTCCTGTAGATGCGGTGCTGGTGGCCCCTCATGGAGCAGGGGTCTGTGAAACCTGCCCCG
>DASVMC010000298.1:0-5858 GCA_036384555.1 Niabella sp.
TGCAGGTCCGCATCCCTGCCCGTAAAACCGGTTACAATGCTAGCGGTCTTTCCGCCACGATGCTTTGTTTCCAGCTGAATGCGCAGGCGCTGTTGCTGGGGCGGCAATGTTTCGGACTGGTCTGTTCCCGGTTGAAACTGAAAATCAGGATTGGTGCTGTAAATAAAACCATGCTGATCCGATTTGTTTTTTGCCATTGTTTATAAAGTTGCTTTTGTTTTGCTGATGGAACAATATTAAAATAGTCAGGAACTTCAAAAAGGCCTCAGATCTTTGCCTTCAGGCTGAGGTCAAGGCTTTGTGCCTGATGAATCAGTGCGCCCACACTTACAAAGTCAACGCCCGTAGCTGCATAATGTTCAATCGTGTTCAGGGTGATGCCGCCACTGGCCTCCGTTTCAAACTGTCCGCCGATCAGCTGCACCGCTTCCGCCATCAGTTCCGGCGTAAAATTATCAAGCATGATACGCAGCACTTTTCCTTTGCCGGTATTCATTACTTTGCGTATATCCTCCAGGTCTCTGGTTTCTACCTCTATCGGGATATTCAGCTTTTTTTCCTGTACAAAGGCAGCTGCTTTTTCGATCGCCTTCTCAATACCGCCGGCATAATCAATATGGTTGTCTTTCAGCATGATCATATCATACAAACCAAACCGGTGATTCACCCCGCCACCGATACGTACCGCTTCCTTTTCCAGCAGGCGAAAGTTTGGCGTGGTTTTACGCGTATCCAGCAGCCGGGTTTTATACCCTTTTAGCCGGTCTGTGTACCTGCGGGTAAGTGTGGCGATGCCGCTCATGCGTTGCATACAATTCAACAACAGCCGTTCACATTGTAAAATGGTATGTTCCAAAGCTTCCACTTCAAAGGCTACAGCACCTGCTTCCATGGGGTCCCCGTCCTTCATAAAAATTGTGATGCGGCTATCCGGTTCTTTCAGTTGCAGTATCTTCTTGGCCACCTGTACACCCGCCAGTACGCCCTCCTGTTTGATATTTAAAACGGCTTTGCCTTTTGCAGACGGGTCTATACAGCTCAGGGTGGAATAATCGCCGCTCCCGATATCTTCCTGCAACGCTTCCTTAACCAGGTGTTCTAACTTTTCATCAAATTGTTCCATTCTGTAAAAATAAACAGCCTCCCGATGCGGGAAGCTGTTTTTATCATTAAAATTTTCATAGAAATCTTACTCAATCAGCTGAAAACGCAATTCCTTGATCACTTCGCCGCCTTTTTCTTTCCGCATAAAAATATTTACGCGATAGTTTCCGCCGGAGGTCTGCAAAGTGCCAATGGCATAATTCCCGTTAGGCGCGCTCCCTTTATGCTTTAAATCGAACCCTTTTACCGCATTTTTCTGGAAAAAATCCTTTAAGGCTTTTTCAGCCTGTGCCTTATTATAAGTGCTGCTTTTATCAGCAACGGTCAGTTGCATATTGTCGGCAATGCTTCCTGAAAGCTGAGCAGTATTACCGGATTTTAATCCACTGATTACTCCATCAATACTTTGCGCGTGTAACCGGGTAACTGTTAAAAATGCCAATGACGCAATAACTGACAATCGTAATAAATGTTTCATTGTATACATAATTTTATTGCTTTTTGCTGCGACCTTATCACGAATATATAAAAAAACCATTTTCAGTCCGTTTTCATTTGTCCTATGAGTTAAAATGCAATAAAATAAAATTTTTTAAACTCTTATTGTTGCGCAATATTTTAACTTTACCGCTTCTGTTACCAGAACTCCTGAAAGGAGTAACAATAATCGTCTTTGATTTTTTAACTCAAATACAATAGTTCATGTCACAAAAAAGAGCAATTTTACTTATAATGGACGGCTGGGGACTCGGAAAAGTTGCATCAGCAGATGCCATCCAGAATGCTAATGTTCCTTTTACGCAATCATTATATGCCCAATATCCGAATACCACGCTGACCACTTTTGGGGAACTGGTAGGTTTACCGGAAGGGCAGATGGGCAATTCTGAAGTGGGGCACCTGAACCTGGGCGCCGGACGTATTGTATATCAGGAGTTACAGCGTATTAATGTGGCCGTTAAAACAGGAGAGCTGGCCGCGAACAAAGAGCTTTTAAGAGCGATCTCCCATGCAAAACAGCATAATACGCCTTTTCATCTGCTGGGGCTGGTAAGTGACGGAGGGGTGCATTCGCACATCAATCACCTGAAAGAACTAATAAACATTTGTAAGGATAACGGATTGCAGCAGGTATTTATCCATGCATTTACAGACGGAAGAGATACAGACCCCAAAAGCGGGTTAGGATTTATAGAAGCATTGCAGCAGCACCTGGATGCTACCGGTACCGGGAAAATAGCCACTGTGGACGGGCGTTATTATGCAATGGACCGGGACAAGCGCTGGGAGCGTGTGCAGCTGGCGTATGATGCCCTGGTAAACGGAAAAGGGGAAACCGCCCATTCGGCTGTTGAAGCTGTAAAAAACAGCTATGCAAAAGACATTACAGATGAGTTTATAAAGCCAACCGTGATCCTGGATGCTGCCAATAACCCGGTAGCGACCATCAAAAACGGCGATACAGTGCTTTGTTTCAATTTCCGTACGGACCGTTGCCGCGAGATCACGGAAGTGCTGACCCAACAGGATCATCCGGATTATAACATGCATACACTGGACCTGGATTATACGACCATGACGGTGTATGATCATACCTTTAAGAACGTGCATGTGCTGTTTCACAACGACGATCTGACCAACACCATCGGGGAAGTGATTGAAGCCAACCACCTGAAACAGATCCGCATTGCAGAAACGGAAAAATATCCGCACGTTACTTTTTTCTTCAGTGGAGGCAGGGAAAAGCCGTTTGAAGGGGAAAACCGTATTCTGAAGCCTTCGCCAAAAGTAGCCACGTATGATCTGCAGCCGGAAATGAGCGCCAATGAACTGACCGCAGCTATTTTACCGGAGATCCGGAATAAAACTGCTGATTTTATCGTGCTGAATTTTGCCAATACAGATATGGTAGGGCATACCGGTGTATTTGCCGCAGCAATAAAGGCAGCTGAAACCGTTGATCATTGTGTAGAGCAGATCGTAACGGAAGCATTGCAACAGGATTATGTTATTTTCCTTACTGCCGATCACGGTAATTCCGATTACCTCATTAATGAAGACGGCAGCCCTAATACGGCGCATACCATGAATCCCGTTCCGTTCTTTATTATTGACAGGAACTGGAAAGGGACGATTAAGGAAGGAAAGCTGGGTGATCTTGCACCGACGATCCTTACATTTATGCACTTGCCCATTCCAAAAGAAATGACCGGAGATATACTGGTTGATAAGGATTCAATCCGGTAAAAGCTCCTGCATAATTGAGTGAGAAGTAAGATGTAAATTGCCTGGAAAGTTTACTTTTTACTTCTCACTTCTCTCATTTCACATCCCGCAATCGCTTATGGTAAAAAAAATCTTACTGGTTCTTTTAATAATATTGATCGGCATCCAGTTCATTCGTCCGGCAAAGAACAGGCATCCCGGCAGCCAGCCCAATGCTGCAGCTGTAAACTATCCGGTGCCTGCTGCATTGGATACGATCCTGAAAAAAGCCTGCTATGACTGTCATAGCAATAATACCGTATATCCCTGGTACAACCGTATTCAGCCGGTTTATTGGGTATTGGACAATCATATAAGAAACGGCAAACGGCACCTGAATTTTGACGAGTTTACAAACCTGCCGGCATGGAAGCAATATCATAAGCTGGATGAAGTGATAGAGCAGGTGAAGGAAAACAATATGCCGCTGGATTCCTATACCTGGATCCACAAGGAGGCTGTTTTATCTGATGCCCAAAAAAAGGAAATCTATGATTGGGTAAATACCGCGAAAACAACTATGGAAGCGCAATATCCAAAGGACAGCCTGATAAGGCCGAAGAAATAGGATTTTCGTAACTTTAATGATTGTAATTGAAGGAAGCACAAAAAATTGTAGGACCATAAATAGCCGTGAACCCGACAGCAACTAAATACAACCGGTTACTCAATAACATTGGTCTGGCTATTGAACAGGCGAGGCAAAACGCATTTAAGGCAGTAAATACCGAATTGATCAAAGCAAATTGGGAAATTGGCAGGCACATCGTAGAATATGAGCAGCACGGGCAGGAACGGGCAGAGTACGGAAGCAAATTACTGACAAGACTTTCAAAGGATTTAAGACAGCGGTATGGCAAAGGATTTGGCAGGCGTAACATTCTTGATATGCGGCGTTTCTATCTTGCTTATCAGAAATGGCAGGCAGTGCCTGCCAAATTGAGTTGGACGCATTTTGTAACACTGCTTGGTATTTCAGACGATTCAGCACGGAAATTTTATGAGAAGCAGGCTACTCATGAAAATTGGGGTTATCGTGAACTTGAAAGACAAATTGATTCTTCTCTGTTTGAACGCCTTGCGTTAAGCAAAGACAAGAAAGGAGTTTTGCAACTTTCAGAAAAAGGGCTTATTATCTCTGAGCCAACAGAAATAATCAAAGATCCTTATGTTCTGGACTTTCTGAAAATACCGCAAAGCCACCGCATGATGGAAAAAGACCTTGAACAAAAAATTATTGACAACCTGCAAATGTTCCTGCTTGAATTGGGCAAAGGCTTTGCTTTTATAGCACGACAATACAAAATCTCACTTCGCAGCAAGCATTATTACATTGATCTGGTTTTTTATCATCGTATTTTGAAATGCTTTGTGTTAATAGACCTTAAAACAAAAAAGGTTGAACATGGTGACATCGGACAAATGAACCTTTATCTTAACTACTTCAAAACAGAAGAAAATGTTGAAAGTGATAATGAACCAATCGGTATTATTCTTTCAGCAGAAAAAGATGAAGTATTAGTTGAATTTGCGACCGGCGGAATTTCCAACAAAATTTTTGTTTCAAAGTACCAACTTTACCTACCAGATAAAAAACAGTTACAAAAGCAAGTTAAAACGATATTGGAAAGTAAGTAAGCATTGGCACCTAATAGATATTATCTGTAGACAAACGAATGACTCCTGAAGCATTTTCAACTATAGCATCCACGATTCCCCACGAACCGGGCATCTATAAATATTTTGATGATACCGGCAAGATCATTTATGTGGGCAAGGCAAAGGATCTGCGCAAACGCGTCGGTTCCTATTTTAACAAGACCTTTACTAATTATAAGACCCACGAGCTGGTGCACCGCATTCGTACCATTGAGTTCACCATCGTTAACAGTGAGCCGGATGCCTTTTTTTTGGAGAATTCTCTTATAAAACAATTCCAGCCCAAGTATAATATCAATCTGAAGGATAGCAAATCGTATCCTTATATTGTGATCAAGAATGAATCATTCCCGCGCATTTATCTGACCCGCCAGCCAATTAATGACGGGTCGGAATACCTGGGGCCTTATACCTCTGTTTTCAGGGTACGGGAATTGCTGGAATTCATCAAGCGCACCATACCCATGCGCACCTGCTCCTTAAACCTGGCTCCCCGGAATATTGAAAAGGGAAAGTTCAAAGTTTGCCTGGAATACCATTTGGGCAACTGTAAAGGTCCTTGTGAAGGATTGCAGACAAAAGAGGATTATGACAATAACATCAGTCGCATCCGGGATCTGCTGAAAGGCAACCTGACACCGGTGATCCGCCATTTCAGGGAAGCAATGAAACAGCATGCAGAAGCATTGGAGTTTGAGAAGGCGGAGCAGGTACGCAAAAAGATCGAATACCTGGAAGAATATTACCAGTCAAGAACCGTTATTACGGGGATCAGGGGAGGGGATAAGGACGTTTTTTCCATTATCAAAGAACAATCGATTGCTTATGTG
>DASVMC010000299.1:0-4435 GCA_036384555.1 Niabella sp.
TGCAACCAAGATAAAAAGCCAGCTCTTGCCGAAGCAGGGTAAAAAACTGTAGAATATGATCGTTGGCCTTTGCCAGCGTATGAGCGGCCTCATTGACGATCTGGTCGCTGATCTGGTCTAACGCACGGATACCGCTTTCATCCCGCGGATGGATATTGAAAAAGTATCCTTCGGTTTTGGGTGGAAAGAACCGGTGCCACCAGCGGATTTTTTTACCTGTATAATATTGCAGGATGTACCCGCTTCCTTTATTGGCTTCCGCCAGGTGTACACGGGCGCGTAGGCCACTCTTAAGCGTCAACTGGCTAAGGTTCTCCGAAACAGCATCAAAATAAGTATCCGTCAGCGCTTCCTGTAGCATCCGCAGGAACCGGAGCAACCCTTTTGAATGGAAATTGCTGTACTGCGCAGCAGCTATTGTCCGGAGCTGCCGCAGATAATCTGTAAAAATGTGCATCATAGATACCGAGGCTGACAATACAGATCTTGGATGGGTGGTAAAGATGCCGAGCCAGCTGTCTTTCCTGGCTTCGATGGCAGCAGTAGAAAGGTCAAAAAAGGCTTGTATGGCTTCTCTCCGGGCAAGGCAGTCCTTAAGGATCTCCTGCCGGTAGGTTACAGTGGTTATATCGTTTCCCTGCGAGGAGTGTAGTACCTGGCAGGCGACTTCTGCCAGCAATTCATCGCCGCCGGACATTCCATCAAAAAGCACCTGTAGTCCCAGGTCCTTTGTGAGCACTGCCGCATTCCAGGGCAGCGCTGCCTTAATATTAAAATTCCTGTCTGTATATAACAAATATGGTTTCATGAGCGGATCCTTTCTTTTAATTGCGGATAGGTGAGATGATATTTGCCGGCAATGGACAGGGCGTATGCCAATCCATCCGGAGCTTTTCGTATAATCTTAAAGGTGCGCGTGTCCGGATGGCCCGGCATCACCGTACTCATCATACTTACGGAGGTATTACTAAGTGTTGCCAGCTCATCAATAAAAGTGACCCATACACAATAGTTGTTCAGGCGAATAAGGTATTCCATTATCTTTTGGCACAGGAAGAGCGCATCCTGCAGGGTAGTGGATGAGAACAGCTCATTGAGGATAATAATACTTTTGCTGCTGGCCTTACTGAGAATGGTATGGATCCTTATCAGGTCTTCTTCAAACTTACTCCGGTGGGTTCCGATATCCTCTTCCCGTTCAAAATGCGTATAAATACTGTCAGAGAGCATTAATCGTGCCCCGCTTCCGGGTACCGGACAACCGAGCGCCGCTAAATAATGCAGTTGTCCGAAAGTGCGTGCAAAAGTGGTTTTACCACCCTGGTTGGGGCCTGATACAATAAGTATACGTTCCTGGCCGGATAGCATAAAATCATTGCAAATGATTGCTTCTTTCCGAGCCGTTAGCGTATATGCCAGGGCAATGTCAAAGGTTTCGCGTGCATACACACTCCCCGGTCCGGTTGCGATCCCGGGATAACAAAAGACCAGACCCTGTGCCTTTATTCTGGAAAAATATTCCAGGCACGCGATATAGAATTGTACCTCTCTGTCAAAAGAAAGAATAGCAGGATCTGCGAACCCCTGATTGCTGTTATAAAAGTTACAGAGTGATGCAAACAGGTCAGGGTACAAGGTTGCAACGCCTTTCAGAATGCGCGCTTCAACGTCGTTCATTTCTGTGGAAAAAGGAAACGCTGCAGTATATTCTTTCATATTACCGGAATAAAACTTTTCATAAAGTTCTTTCGTTTCCGCTGTATAATTTCCTGTTAAGCCGGCAGGGAGCACCTGTATGGTCAGCTCCTGTATATGCAATTCGTACGTAACATCCTGCAGCTCCGATAATAGCTGTGCACTTTCTGCTGTAAGCGCGATAAAAGAAGGAGCCGCACTATACGCAGACAGATATTCTCTGAACATGCATAATCCTTCAGCATTAAGTGGCAGAACGTCAAGCTGCTCTTGCAGGTATTGCAGGCTGCTGCAATAGGCAATGACGGCGTCAAGAAAAAAACGCTCTTTCTGGCAAGCGTGTAAACAGTTTTCCGCATGCTTTAACAGCAGGCGTATCTGCTCCATTGCATCCGCAAACTGCCTGATCGCATCCATTACCTTGTCCTGCTCTAATTCCTTCATGACCTGCTGGCGGTAGACAATTGTAGTAAGGTCCTGCAGGCAGGTGTAAAAAAAAGGTTTCAGATCGTATTGCTCTTTTGCCTTCGTCATCTGGTCAACGACCTGATCCAGATGCAGATCGGTAAAGCAATCAGGGATGTGCCTGTTTAACTCATCTGGGCGTTCGTGATTATATAGTATGCTTTGAAAGGGCATAAGAAAACTGCTGTTTTATGATTGTTGATACAGATAAGCGTTATAGGCATCCGGCATCCCATCCATTCTTATGCGGTCTGCTACTTCTGATGTGTTGTACGGAATATAGTGGAACCGGACATTTAGTGCATCCGGATTGCCCAGGTCAATGGTATTGTGGATCTCCAGGATACAGTAACAGGCATCGGTGCTGCCATCTTTGGGTTTGCCTACGGACCCCACGTTAATGGCATGACGATAAATCTTGCGGTTTTCAACTTCACCATAAATGGCTTTGTGGTAGGGGATATGTGTATGCCCCATCAGCAGGATATCCGCGTTTACGTAAGCCATCATTTCCAGCAAAGTCGCATCAGCCGTATCTTTCTGTACATATTCATTATTACCGGAAACACTTCCGTGTACCATTGCAATCCTGACGTTGTGGAAAGGGAAATGAAACTCAAGCTGCAGCATAAACGGCAGGTCTGCCAGGAAACGCCTGTTTTCCTCCGTGATCACTTTATTGACACGCCGGATGGAAAGCTGCCCGAAATGTTTTTGTGCTTCATTGCCATATGAAAATGGAAAATCCTGGTGCCGGTAGCCAATGCCCTCATCATGATTGCCCTGGATACAGCTGATATCATTTTGACGGATGAGGTCTATTACCGGATTGTCCCATCCGGCGAAATTCACCAGGTCCCCGAGACAATAAATGTCGTCAGGGGCATGTGGTTTAATCGCTTTTAGTACGGCAGCAAGTGCGGGAAGATTGGCATGTATGTCACTGATAAATGCAAGTTTCATATTAAAAATTTAGTTTTGAAGATGACTGCGATTCCTTTTTTTCCAGGCAATAAAGACGATCAGGAAAATAAGCGACAGTAATTGCATGTTCATAGAAAAAATGACCACTGCCATAATGGACCGGTCATACAAATAACCGAGATAAGCGCTGCCTATAAACCAGCTGAGGCCGAATACAGTATCAAAAAGGCCGAAAGCGGTTGCCCTCTTTTCAGGTGGGATCATGTCGGCTACTACTGCTTTTAATATAGAGCCCTGTACGCCCATACCGATTCCCCAAAGGATCATGCCTGTAATAGCCCAGTGAACATTTACTAAAAATACCAGCGGGGGGAAAAACATGCTGAGTAAAACAGCAGCCACCAGTACGGCTGGTCCGATCCGGTCAAACAAGCGACCGGTTACCAGTGCCGTTATGGCTTCCGTTAACATTGCAACTGCATAAAGCAGCGCGATCCAGGTGTCAGCCATTACGGACTGTTGCTTAAAATGATAAGCAATTAACGGATAATCAGCGTATCCGGTTGCCAGGCACATAGCCGCAACGGTATAGGAAGTAAATCCCGGGGAAGAAAAGCTATTGGCCTCCTTTAGCGCAATCGTTTTTATTTCCAGCTCCTGCGGCCTTGGATAGCTTCTTTTTGCCGCTAACAATACTGATAATGCAGCAAGCGCAGGAAACAGGAGCATACTATATGCAAGGTTGAAGTGCTCCTGTTTGTAAAATAATACAGCACTTACCAGGAGCGGGCCAAGTGTTGCACCCAGCTGGTCCAGGAATTCATGCAATCCAAATCCCCAGCCCTGCCCAGTATGGGAAGAAGCATAAGAAAGCAGCGCATCGCGGGTAGGATTCCGGATCGCTTTCCCTGCTCGTTCCGCAATCATGAGTATAACGGCAATTTGCCAGTGACCCGCAAAAGCAAGAAGCGGAACAGATACCAGGTTCAGGATATAACCGGTAATCAAAATAAGCCAGTACTTGTGAGAGCGATCGCTGATGTACCCGGACAGCCACCTTAACCCATAACCGACAAGCTCGCCAAACCCGGCTGTAACTCCTACCACAGTGCCACTGGCACCCAGCGCCTGTAAAAAAGGTCCGTTGATGCTACGCGCTCCTTCATAGGTCATGTCCGCGAACAGGCTTACACCACCCAATAACAGGATAAAGCGTAGTGCGTTTCTTTTTGTAATAGTTGCTTTTACAGGCATATATTCAATTTTGATATCACCCCGTTATCAGGCAGCCGCCATAATAAACAGATAGGGTACTGTTTTTAATTGCTTTTACAGCCTTCTCCAGGTTATA
>DASVMC010000300.1:0-4556 GCA_036384555.1 Niabella sp.
CAAACTCCAGGTTGACTTTATCGCCTGTTGTTAATTGCTGCATATTGGTATGTGTAATGGTATAGGGGATGATCGCAACGGTAAAGCTGTTGTCTGTAACATTAAAAACAGTAAGGCTGATGCCGTTTAAAGCGATGGATCCTTTTTCAATGACCAGCTGGGCAAATTGCGGATCAAACTCAATAGTAAATTCCGTACTCCCGTTTTTTTCAGTAACGGCTGTGCAAACTCCCATACTGTCTACATGTCCCTGCACAATATGGCCATCCAGGCGGCCGTTCATGATCATGCAGCGCTCAAGATTAACAATCGTACCCGGCTGCCAGCTGTTAAGATTGCTGACATCAAGGGTCTCAGCTATTGCTGTTACCTGATGCTGATTGCCGGTTACCTGTTCCACGGTAAGGCAAACTCCATTATGACTAACGCTCTGGTCTGCTTTTAATTCGCCCGAGACAGGACTTTCAATAGAAAATATCAGATTGGTCCCATTGCTCCGGCGGGATACCACCGTTCCTGTTGCTTCTATAATACCTGTAAACATGTGGCCAAATTTCATACAGAAATAGTTAGCTGCCAAATTCTGATTTTCAGGGGATTAAAAAAATAAAGAGGATTTGAGTTTTTTAAGGAAAAATACTATCTTTGCACCTCAAAAAATCTACCAAAGGAGGTATAAAATATTTATGTTAATTATTGATTCTAAAGACTGCGAAAACATTGACAAGGCTTTAAAGAAGTACAAAAAGAAGTTTGAGAAATCAAAGACCTTACTTCAATTGCGTGAGCGTCAGCACTTTACAAAGCCGTCTGTTAAGAGCCGTATGCAGCGTTTAAAGGCAGTGTACAAGCAGCAGATTGCCAGCGGAAAAATAGAATTATAACTATTTTATATTTTTGTATAATATTGTAACCTCGGGTTTCCCGGGGTTTTTTTATGCAAAAACAGTTTTCAGATCATATAGCCCCGTTTATCAGTTACCTTCAGTTTGAAAAGAGGTATTCCAAACATACCCTTATTGCCTATACTACCGATCTTAACGAATTTCTGGATTTTGTTACAAAGATCTGGGGAACTATCCCTATTCAGGAAGTTTCCTTCCAGGTTGTGCGCAGCTGGCTGGCCAGCCTTATGGAAGCAGCAATTACTCCCAGAAGCATAAACCGGAAAATATCTGCTTTGAAATCATTTTTTAAATACCAGATAAAAACGGGGGTTATAACAGAAAACCCGATGTTTAAAGTGGTGGCCCCGAAAATCAGCAAACGCCTGCCGTCCTTTGTAAATGAAAATGACCTGCAACTGCTGGGCAATACGGTATCCGGAGCTACGGAAGACTGGAAG
Source organism: Niabella sp. (assembly GCA_036384555.1). GTDB lineage: Bacteria > Bacteroidota > Bacteroidia > Chitinophagales > Chitinophagaceae > Niabella. The sequence continues at coordinate 1,346 of DASVMC010000300.1, forward strand.
AGCCTGAATGCAAAGCTGTTAATCACCTTATTCTATGGTACCGGTATGCGCTTAAGTGAACTGATCCAGCTGAAAGAAACCCAGCTGGACTTTTACAGGAAGCAGGTGAAGGTTCTTGGAAAGGGGAACAAGGAACGGATCATTCCCTTAAACCAGGCATTGCTGGATGCGGTGAATGAATACATCCGGTTAAAAAAGAAGCAGTTCGCTCAGTTGCCTGTTGAATTACTGGTTACAGAAAAAGGGAAAAAGCTGTATCCCAAATACGCTTATCTACTGGTTAATAAATGCCTTTCTGCCATCCCGGCACTTGATAAAAAAAGCCCGCATGTGCTGCGGCACAGTTTTGCAACCCATTTAATGAATAACGGGGCAGATATAAAAGCGGTAAAAGATCTGCTGGGCCATGCAAGCCTTGCAGCCACACAGGTTTACACGCATAATACGATAGAAAAATTGAAGGATGTATATAAAAATGCACATCCCAAAGCCTGACGACGTCCAAAAAAATCAACTAAAAATTAGCAAATATTTTTTGGGAAGCGGTTGCTTTTTTAGTTAACTTTAAAAAAGCGTATTTCAGGTCTTTGAAATAGGAAAAATTAAGATTATTCACTTTTAAATTCAACTATCATGAATGTAAACATTCAAACAGTTAATTTTAATGCTGACAGGAAATTGCTGGATGCAATCAGCCGTAAAATGGAAAAGCTCGCTACATTTCACGACCGTATTATTGACTCCGTAATTTATCTGAAGTTAGATAACGTAGTTCATAATATAAAAGACAAGATCGTAGAGATCCGGGTACAGGTACCCAGGCACAGTTTTTTTGTGAAAACGACCAGCAAATCTTTTGAGGAATCTTTTGAAAATGCATTTGATTCTTTAGTGAATCAGGTAAAGAGACGCAAAGAAAAAATGATCGCTTAATATAAATCGAACTAAAACCTTACATGCCCCGCTCCGTTAACCGGAGCGGGGCTTTTTTATGTCCCGCTTAACAATTGATTAACGGATCTTTAAACCGCCGCTTTCTTGTACCAGGCGTCTTTGTATTACACATCCGGCAAAACGGATAGAATCAGACCTTTGACCGGTCAGTACATAATTTGGCACAGTTTTATCTGTTATTGAGATGGATTTTTTTGATTCGAAGTTTAAAACGTATAGTTATGAAAAGGATAGTACCCTTAGTTGCGATCGTGGTTTTATTAATTGCTACTTCATGTCGCAATACAAAGAAAGAAGATAGTGCAGGAACTATTCCTGCTCCGGATACATTAGGCCTGGCAGAATATCAAAAATGGAAAATGGAGAACGAGGTCCGGAACCGACTGGAACAGGAGCAGAGCCAGAACCAGGCCGTTGCAGCTCCGGCGCCCCGGCCATCATCCTCCAGCTCCAGAAGCACTACCGGAGGTAGTTATAGCAGCAATACTTCCAGTGCAGCTACCAATGACAACAGCGTTTCTGATAATTCCGGTTCTGTGGCACAGGCTCCCGCTCCGGCCCCTGCTCCCCAAAAAAAGGGAATGAGCCATACTGCAAAAGGAGCAATAGTAGGTGCTGCTTCGGGCGCTGTTATTGGTGCGGTGGCCAACAAGCATAACCGCCTGGGCGGTGGTGTTGTAGGAGGTATTATTGGAGCAGCTACCGGTGCCGGGGTAGGTGTACTGGTGGATAAAAAAGAACGTCAGCGGGAATATTAAAAAGAGAAGTAAAATGTTAAAAGCGGCGAATAAGCCGCTTTTTTGGTTTTTTGCAAATAGTTGGCAGTATATTTGATTTAAAGATTGATTATTAAATCATTAAAGGAACTTAAATTATGAAAAAAATTTTAGGGATAGCCGCTATCACATTCGCTTTTGCGGCCTGTAACAATGCTGAAACGACTTCTACAGAAGCATCAACAGATTCAACTGCTGCTCCCCAGGTTGTGGTGGACAGCAATGCAGTGACTCCTCCGGCTGTTCAATATACCGAGGGTGATATAATAAAAAAAGAGGATGGAAAAGTATATGTTTTCTCTAATGGCGATTGGGTAGTTGCTGATAAGGAAATTAAACTGGACAACGGAACCGTAATTATGCCGAACGGAGAAGTTAAAAATAAAGAAGGGAAAACAATCACGCTGGATACCGGCGAATATGTAAACCGTTCCGGGAATTTCTTTGATAAAACGGGCGGGGCTATCAGTAACGCATGGGATAAAACCAAAGAAGGCGTGTCCAATGCTGCAGATGCTACAAAGAATGGGTTAGAAAAAGCCGCTGATGCCACAAAAACCGGTGTTGAAAAAGGTGTTGACGCTACAAAAGAAGCCGCTCATAAAACCGGCGATGCCATTAAAAAAGGAGCTCATAAAGTAGGAGAAAAAGTAAAAGACGTGACCAACGATATTAAAAATTAATGGAAAGATTTTTCCGATTATGTTTTGATAATGGGGCCTGACAAAATCGGGTCCCATTCCTTTTTGAAGAAAGCTGTCAGAAACGGATTTTAGCGATCCTGCCCCCGGCACCCGCCAGGAAAGCGGTCCGGGTTGCTTTATGAATGCTGATTGCATTAAAGCTTTCTGAAGAAAGCGGCTGCCACGTAATACCCCCGTCTTTAGAGACCTCTGCACCCGTAAGGCCACAGGTGATCCAGGTGTTTTTATCAAGTGCTGTTACGGCGCTTCTGTAACCCTGCGGAGGGATGGTTGGCTGCTGCCAGGTTTTTCCGCTGTCATTGCTAACGATCAGTACACTATCCTTCCTGCCGGGATTGGAAAAATCACCGCCGGCAATCATGAGCCTGTTGTTGAAAACGCCGATGCCGTTAGCGCCGGAGCTTTGTGTGCCCTGCATAATAGGTAACCGGGCTGCCTGTTCTTTTGTGATCAATCTTGATTGCGTACCGCCACTGACCACGTATAGCTGGTTAGGCGTGGTTACAATATTACTACCGCTGGCAGCAAAAAAAGCTTCTCCCGGTAGTAAAGCAGGAAAAGCGTTCGTCACAGGCTGCCAGGTAGTTCCACCGTCCTTTGTCGCAGCAATGAATAAATGGCCGTTGAGGGGATCGCCGATAACGTATCCCTCCCGGTCGTTTATAAAATCCATGGCATCTAAAAACATGGCCGGGTCTTTATTCTCGTAAACTTTTATCCATGTTTTTCCGGCATCCGTTGTTTTCAGAATATAGGAGGGACTTTCAATGGCCATTA
>DASVMC010000301.1:0-1702 GCA_036384555.1 Niabella sp.
GTTCTTCAGAGGAATGAATCTTCTTGGATACAGCCACAATATTGTTAAACGGCGTAATTACAATGTACCTGCCCGGAAGAGAAAGTTCACAACTCAGGCGCGGCCCTTTTGCTGCAATCGGTTCTTTCAGAATCTGCACAAGCACATGCGGCTTTCCGCTGAGCACTTCGGTAATTTTTCCGGTTTTAATGATTTCCGGCTCAATTTCAAATTTTGAAAAATCCATTACCTGATCACCCTGGGCTTTCATAGCCTGCTGGGTAAATTTTAATAAGGATTTTACATAGGGGCTGAGATCTGTATAATGCAGAAAGGCATCTTTCTCATATCCCAGATCAATAAAAGCGGCATTCAGTGCCGGCATTAGTTTTTTTACCTTTCCCAGGTATAAATCTCCAACAGCAAACTGAGAATCTGTTTTTTCACTGTGTAATTCTACAAGTTTGTTATTTTCAAGTAATGCTATATCCACACCCCCCGGTGTGGCATTAATAATAAGGTCCTTATTCATAAGAAACCACCATGAGTACGCATCCTGATTGTATTAAAAAATAACCGGTTAGCAGAATAATGAGGGGCAACAAGAATGATTTAATGGCAGCAAGAGGAATTAGTATGCTCTCATCATTATTAAAAAACCGATAAACAGCAAATGAATAACAGGTATTTATCTGTTACTACCTGTTATCCGAATGCCTTAAAAGAAAAACGTAATTCTATTTTCTTTTTTTATGACGATTTTTTCTTAGTCTTTTTTTACGTTTGTGCGTAGCAATTTTATGACGCTTTCTTTTTTTACCACAAGGCATACTCAATAAATTTTTTAAATGATTTGTAAATAAATATGTTTACTTTTTTAGTTCTTCTATCCGCTTTTCCAATTCGTCTTTAAGATCCTTTCGCTGAACCAGTTTTGCTGCTTTAGCGTAAAGCTCAATTGCCTGGCTCTTATTTCCATCCTTTTCATATAAGTCTCCCAGCATTAAAATAGCCTGGAGGTTTTGTGGTTGAATAGTTAAAACAGTTTCCAGTCGTTCTTTTGCTTTTTCCTTTTGACCACTCATAAGGGAAGCAGTGGCTAAGGTCATTTGCGCATAAACATTGGTACTATCTTTTTCAACAACTTCTCTGATCTTTCCGATACCCTCCATAGGAGAACCCAGCCCTCCGTACAGATAAGTAGCGCCCAAACCAACTTTTGCAGAATCATTTGCCGGGTTCAGGACCAGCACTTTTTCAAAAAGATCCTTTGCCTGCTCAGCCATCCAATGACGCTGCGGCTCATTTTCCTGCTGAGGAAGCTGGTTCAGAAATAATTGGCCTGCAAAGTTGAGATTTTTTTCGGAATTTTCCAATCGTGCAGACTGAGCTGTATACCAGGCAAATGGAATAAATGCTCTGGCTGTATCTCTCCAGAAATGGGCCAGCTGGTGGTAGATAGCTATCTGTTGTTTTTTAACGTCTCCTCTTGTAATACTTTTTTCAAGCAGCTCCAGGCGCAATACCTGGTCGGCATTCAGTTCTTTTTTGGATAATGTAAGCGCTGTATCAATAGAAAAACCGGCAATCATTTCCTGCTGATCACCAGCCATTTCCCCCTGGTTCGAACCAGTTATTGTTGCAGCAGGCTTGGTACCCGGCTTTTGAACCGTACGTCCAAATGCCAAAAGCACCACTACAGCTGCGGCCGCTATTAATACTG
>DASVMC010000302.1:0-3855 GCA_036384555.1 Niabella sp.
CTCTCCGCGCATTGAACTGGTTAAAAATAGGTATATTGGCTGTTAGGCCATAGTTATAGCCCTGGCTTTGATTGAATAAGGTAGAGTAGGGATTGATAACCTTTTTATTATCTGTCCGGGTAAAGTTATACATGGTATTGAACGAAAGGGTAGGGTAAAGCAGTGAGCGGCTTTCCTTCAGGGAATAACTGGCCACATCAATATTGGATTTTGCCAGCAGTAATGTGGGGTTGGTGTGTTCAATCCCTTCCTGCAGCTCGCCCAGGTTCAGGGAAGGATTCAAAGGAATGGTATCGGGTATATCAAATGCAGCCCCGCTGATCTGACTGTTCATAGCCTGTGCCAGCTGTTCTTTTAATTGCTCTACCTGGGTCACCTGTTGCATGCGCAACGATTTTTGGCTGTTGAGGTCTACCTTGCTTTGTAAAACATCCGGCTTGGCACCGGTACCAATATCCAGTTTGTTCTGTGCCAGTTTTGAGCGTTCTTCATTAAGCGCGATCTGTACATCCGTTGCTTCGATCAGTTGCTTATTCCGGGCTATGGCATAATAATTCGTAATAACACCTGCAATGGTATTAATAACCTGCTCCCGGGCTGCGTATTCCCCGGCAGCAAGGAGGGCTGCGGCTTTTTCCCTTGTTGCAAACATTTTCAGCCCGTCAAACAATACCCAGTTCAGCGTAACATTAGCCTGTACGTTTTTACTTTGCAGGTTGTTGGACTTGCGTTCCGTTCCATCTGCCAGGGTCTGTTTCTGATTATTGTCGTTTTGAGTATACCCGCCGCCTGCATTTACCGTTGGCAGAAAAACCATATTCCGGTAGCTGTAGTCAATAGCAGCGATCAGTGAGTCATTTCTTGAAAGCTGGATCTGGTAATTGTTCAGTAATGCAGTAGCAATTGCTTCCTCAAGGGTCAGCAAGCGCTGTGCTGTAGCGTTTACAGACAACGCAATAAAGCAAATGATTGTAAAAACCAGTTTAAGAAGACTGTTCTTCATTGTTCAAATGATGTTGTAATTGTTGGGCTTCTTCCTGACGAAGCATTTCATCAAATTCCTTGTTCTTTTTGTTGGCAGACATATAGCTGTATACCGCAGGAATCACATACAGGGTCAGTACCAGCGAAAAGATAATACCGCCTACGATTACGATCCCCAGCGGAATACGACTGGTTGCCGCAGCGCCCAGCGAAAGCGCAATAGGCAGTGCTCCCAATGCCATGGCCATGCTGGTCATTAAAATAGGGCGTAACCGCTGGCCGGCTGCAAAGATTACCGCGTCCATCTTAGTCATACTCTTTTTCCGGCTCTGGTTGGCAAACTCAACGATCAGGATCCCGTTCTTGGTTACCAGGCCGATGAGCATGATCATCCCGATCTGTGAAAAGATATTCAGTGTCTGGTTAAAGATCCACAGAGAGAGCAGGGCACCGGCTATGGCCAGGGGTACCGTGATCATGATAATGAACGGATCTATGAAACTCTCAAACTGGGCTGCCAGGATCAAAAAGATCAGGCCCAGGGCCAGTAAAAAGGCAAAGCTGGTATTACCGCTGCTTTCTGCAAAATCCCTGGAAGACCCGCTCAGTGCGGTGGAAAAACTCTCGTCTAACAGCTGATCCGCAATGCGGTTCATTTCTTTAATACCATCACCAACCGTATAACCGGGCTGCAGCCCTGCTGATATGGTGGCTGATTTATACCGGTTGAAGTGATAAATGGTAGGAGGGGTGGTTGACTCAACCCCGGCGGTCACATTGTCCAGGCTGATCATCTGTCCCTGGCTGTTCTTGACAAAGATCTTTTTAATATCATTAGGGTCATCGCGGTTCACCAGGTCTACCTGCGCCATTACCTGGTATTGTTTGCCGTTCCGGGTAAAATAGCCGATGCGGCGGTTGCTGTAGGCGATCTGTAAGGCTTCAGAAATATCGTTTACAGAAATACCCAGCTGTGCTGCTTTCAGCCGGTCTATATGGATCCGCAATTCGGGTTTGTTGAATTTCAGATCTGCATCTACCTGCTGCAGCACTTTGCTTTTGCCGGCTTCTTCCAGGAACCGGGGCAACAGGGCCCCCAGGGTATCAAAATTATTGTTCTGCAGCACAAACTGGATGTCCTGTCCGCCGCGGCGGTTCACCTGTATAGTCTGATCCTGTATGGCAAAAACCCGTCCTTCCGTAAATTTGGAAACATTCCGGTTCACCATCTCCACAATATCTTTCTGAGACCGGTCCCTCTCCGAAGGGGGAACCAAGCGCACCCGTACCGTCCCCGCGTTTACATTTCCGGTGCCACTGAAGCCCGGTGCGGTAATGGAAAGGACGATCTGGCTTTCGGGAACCGAATCCATGACCAGCGTAGACACTTTGTTCACAAAGTTGTCCATAGCGTCAAAGGCGGTGCCTTCCGGAGCAGTAAGATTCAGGCGGAACTGACTTTTGTCTTCCATGGGCGCCAGCTCCGACTGGATATTTTTGCCGATAAAATAAATGATGGCACCGCAGGCCAGCACGGCCACCCACGCCAGCCACCGGACCTTCATAAAGCTTTTCAGGCTTTTTTCATACCCGTTTTCCAGGGCCTTGAAAAAGGGTTCGGTCTTGGTGTAGAACCAGGAATGCTTATGGATGTCGCCTTTTGCCATCAAAACGTTTAATACCGGTGTCAGCGTCAGCGATACAAAGGCCGAAATCAGCACAGCGCCGGCCACCACGATGCCGAACTCGCGGAAAAGACTCCCTACAAATCCCTGCAGAAAGATAATGGGTATGAAAACGACGGCCAGGGTAATAGACGTGGCAATAACCGCAAAATAGATCTCTTTGGAACCTTCCAGGGCGGCTTTCCTCTTATTCATACCCTGTTCCATTTTTTTATAAATATTTTCCGTGACCACGATCCCGTCATCCACAACCAGACCGGTGGCCAATACGATCGCCAGCAGGGAAAGCACGTTTATGGTATACCCCAGGAGGTACATAATAAAAAAGGCGCCGATCAGGGAAACCGGAATATCGATCAGGGGACGTACCGCCATCAGGGTATCCCTGAAAAAGAGATATACAATAATAATAACCAGACCAATGGCAATGAAAAGTGTTTCTTCTACCTCGCTGATGGAATTTTTAATATAAACGGTTTGATCTAAAGCTATATTTAATTTAATATCATTTGGAACATCTTTTTTTATAGATTCCAGCCTTTTATAAAATTCATCTGATATAGAAACATAGTTAGCACCGGGTTGTGGAACAATTGCCAGGGCAATCATAGGAATGGCGCTTTCTTTCAGGGCGGTTTCCTCATTCTCCATACCGAGGGTTACTTTGGCAATGTCTTTCAGCCGGATGTCGGAACCGTTCACGTTAGTCACGATCAGGTTTTCAAATTCCTCCTCCGTATTGAGCCTTCCAAAGGTGCGCACCACCAGCTCGGTACTGTTGCCCCTGATCTTCCCGCTCGGCAATTCTACGTTTTCTCTCTGTACAGCCAGCTGAACATCGGCTGGGGTCACATTATAAGCGGTCATTTTATTCGGGTCCAGCCAGATGCGCATAGCGAATCGTTTTTCTCCCCAGATCTGGATACCGCTTACCCCCGGTATGGTCTGCAGCCGCTCTACCAGGTTGTTATTGGCGTATTCCGTTAATTCCATCTGGTTGCGGCTGTCGCTTTGCACCGTCATGGAAATAATGGCGTCCGCACTGGCATCAGCCTTCGATACCACCGGGGGCGCTTCCAGATCAGGAGGAAGGGAACGCATGGCAGATGAGGTCTTGTCCCGGACATCATTCGCTGCGGCTTCTAAATCTGTACCAAGCTCAAATTCAACATTTATATTGCTGCTA
>DASVMC010000303.1:0-1763 GCA_036384555.1 Niabella sp.
CCCCTTTAGCTATTTTTTGTGCCGCTCCTAAACTTTCAGTAGGTTTGCACCCCTATGCGACTACTAAACGGAAAGGAAACAGCTAAAGCTATTTTGGATTCTTTGGAAATTGATGTGGCCCAGCGTGCAGCGTCTGGCAAAAAAGTACCTCACCTGGCTGCAATTCTAGTAGGAAACAATGGTGCCAGCGAAACGTATGTGGCTTCTAAAGTAAGAACCTGTAATGAAATTGGCTTTATCTCTACCCTGATCCAGTTCGATGAAGATGTGGCTGAACTGAAACTGCTGGAAAAGATTGATGAACTGAACGAGGATATGGATGTAGATGGCATACTGGTGCAGCTTCCGCTTCCTGAACATATTTCAGAAAAAAAAGTTATCGAGGCAATTGATCCGGCTAAAGATGTAGATGGTTTCCACCCCATCAACATCGGCAAGATGACCCTGGGTGAAAAAGAGGCTTTTATCTCTGCAACACCTTACGGTATTATGCTGATGCTGGAGCATCATAAAATTGAAACCAAGGGGAAACATGCTGTCGTTATAGGCCGCAGCCATATTGTTGGCCGTCCTATGAGCATTTTGTTGAGCAATAATACCAACCCCGGCAATTGTACGGTCACTCTATGCCATTCCCGGACGACGGATCTTAAAGCCATTTGCCTGCAGGCAGATATTATTGTGGCTGCCATCGGTATCCCGGAATTTGTAAAGGCTGATATGGTAAAAGACGGAGCAGTAGTGATTGACGTGGGCATTACCCGTATCCAGGATGCTTCAAAAAAATCCGGCTACCGTCTGGTGGGCGATGTAGATTTTAAAAATGTGGCGCCTAAAACCAGCTATATTACCCCTGTTCCCGGTGGTGTGGGCCCCATGACCATTGCCGCTTTAATGAAGAATACATTTAAGGCCTGCGACAACAGGAATTGAGTGGCAGACAGTGAGCAGTTAGTTATCAGTTATCAGTGGTTAGTTATCAGTGGTCAGTTATCAGTTATGGAGAGGAGTTGCCGGTTCATAATAGCCGTATCTTTGCATCTTTAAAGGTTGACCAGAATCCAGAATCCATCAAACAACAAACAACAAATAGTATTTCTTTACCCGGTACCACACTTCCAGTGATGGAGCATTTTTATACGATCCAGGGAGAAGGTTTTCACCAGGGTAAGGCGGCTTATTTTATTCGCTTAGGAGGATGTGATGTTGGCTGCACCTGGTGCGATGTAAAAGAAAGCTGGCCATTGGATACGCACCCTTACTATACTATTGAAGCGCTCGTTACTGCTGTAAAAAAAACAAACACAAAGATCGTTGTTGTTACAGGTGGCGAGCCCTTGCTGCACCCGCTTGATGACCTGACAAACGCGCTGCATGCAGAAGGTATCCACACCAATATTGAAACCTCAGGGTCTTCTCCTCTTTCAGGAAACTGGGACTGGATCTGTCTCTCCCCCAAAAAATTCAAACGACCCTTACCAGAAGTTTTATCAAAGGCCAACGAACTGAAGGTGATTGTTTATAACAAAACTGATTTTGCCTGGGGTGAACAATTTGCGACACAGGTAGCAACCAGTTGTAAACTGTACCTGCAACCGGAATGGAGCAAGGCTGCTGCAATGACGCCGCTTATTGTTGATTATATTAAACAAAACCCCGAATGGCAGCTAAGCCTTCAAATACACAAATATATTAACGTTCCGTAGAGCGCCGGGATTGGAGGAATCAGCAGTAAGATGCCAGATCGCAGATTTCAGATGAGG
>DASVMC010000304.1:0-4242 GCA_036384555.1 Niabella sp.
TTCCGGTTTACTGCCACAAATTAATAAAAAGATAAGAAACTTAATTACGGTTTCCCGTAATTCAAAAACGCTCCTAAAACTGACCGTCCTTATTATAATCCGTAATTTTTACTTAAGGAAGCGTAATGGGAAAAATCCGTCTTGTTCTCTCAGGCTGGGAGATGTGGCCAATGCCATAGCAACTCAAGACCATTACCAGTAATAACATATTCGCATTTCTACAAAACCAATTTACAAGCAGCGTAAATACTTATCGTAAATTTTATGCCTCACAATAATTGTAAAAATACAGGAACAAAATTGATGGCAAAATACACGAAGCTTCTCAATCAATACACAATTCAACGATTTAGTCAATTTTTTAAATCATTCCTGTCTGGATGTATGATCTGCAATTTATATTTTCCGCATTTCGTATAAAGAATTCCGGAATTCGTAACATAGGCGGCTATCTGTAAAATACTTTTGCCCCCGAATTTTATAAACCGAATCGTAATGACTATCAGGCATATCTTGTTCCTCGGACTCTTTTTCCTTTCAGCAAATATAGACTACGCTCAAACAGCCACCATAAAGGGTTCCGTAACTACTGCTGACGGCCAGCCTGCGGGCTCTGTAAATGTAATGCTGGAGAATACAGAACTTGGTGTCGTTGTAAACCGTGACGGCAGCTACATGCTTAATAAAGTTCCTACAGGGAGCTATATCCTATCGGCCAGCTTTGCCGGCCTTATAAGCCAGAAACGGGAAATAACACTGACTGCAGACCAGGTTTTAATTGCCAACTTTATACTTGCTGAAGACAAAAAACAATTGGAAGAAGTGATTATAAAAAGTAATTCCCGTAAAGCAACGGACAAAACCTCTGAAATGGTGGCGCGTATGCCCCTGAAGAACCTGGAGAACCCACAGGTGTACAACATTGTGGGTAAGGAATTAATGAAAGAGCAAATGATGACCGATATACAGGAGCCTTTCAAAGCAGCTCCTGGTGTGGTACCCGCAGAATATGTTACCGGCATGTTCAGCGTCGTATTCAGAGGATTTACTAACTGGGATTATGCGCGCAACGGACTGGCTACTTCTGTTGAAAGATCGGGTACTGAAATTGCAAACCTGGAACGTATAGAGCTGATCAAGGGGCCTTCCGGTACCCTTTTCGGTTCAAGCGTTTCTTCGTTCGGCGGAGTAGTAAACCTGGTTACAAAAAAACCTTACGAAAGTTTTGGCGGCGAAATAAACTATAATGCGGGCAGCTTTGATCTAAGCCGCGCTGCAATGGATATTAATACACCGCTCAACAAAGATAAAACGGTATTATTCCGGCTGAATGCGGTTAGTCATAGTCAAAACCATTCCAACGAATATGGCAAGACTAAGAGATATGACATTGCTCCCAGTATTTTGTACAAAGCCAGCGAACGGTTATCCTTTCTTTTCGACTTTGAATATTTTAAAAGCAATGCCACGCGCCCGGCTTATACGCTTCTTTTTGCAGATGAAGTCCCCTTCAAATCCATGAAAGATATTCCCTTAGGATTTAAACAATCCTTTTTTTCCAATGATTTGCTCAGTGATGCGCAGGCTGTTAAATATTTTGGCCAGGCAACATATCAAATAAGTGATCACTGGACATCCTCGACTGCTTTTTCCCATGTGAATGAGTTTGTGAATAAAAGCTATCAGCCTTATATCCATTGGATCGATGCAGATACAGCTACCATAGATGTACGGCTTTTTGGGCCCCGGGAAAGAAATTCAGCAAATATACAGCAGAACTTTAACGGAAAATTTCATACCGGTAAATTGCGGCATAATTTGTTAATAGGCGCCAGCTTTGAATATAACAATGAAACAGTAATTTATAGAATAAGCCCCGTATTAGATAAGATAAACATACATGATCCTTTTAAAAAATTAACAAAAGACCGGGTGGACAGTGTATTTATAGCTGATCCTTCCTTAGCGCAGGATGGCGGAAAATATGGCGGCAATGCATTGGGCGTGTATGCTTCTGATGTGATCAATTGGACAGACCGCTTATCGACCATGTTAAGCTTACGTTACGATCGTTTTGCACAGATGTATGAGGATAAATTCACACAACCCTCGTTTTCACCAAAACTTGGGATCGTTTACCAGGTCATCAAGGAACAGGTATCCGTTTTCGGGAATTATATGAGCGGGTTCCAGAATCAGGGAGTTATGGAACAGCCCGATGGAAGTTTATTTTCACCGAAACCTGTATTTGCAAATCAAATAGAGGGTGGCGTAAAGGCAGAATTGCCCGGAGGCAAACTTTCCGGTAGTATCAGTTATTACCGGATCGCAATAGATAATGCCATTCGTTCAGATGACAAATTTTTTAATTTTCAAGATGGCAAACAATTAAGTAAGGGTATAGATGTTGAATTGATTGCCAATCCTATCGCCGGATTAAATATTGTTTCCGGGTATGGCTATAATCAAAATAAATTCATTAAGGCAGATGTATACGAGGGCAAACTGGCTACCGGAGCTCCACAAAATGTCTTCAATTACTGGGTGAGCTATCGAATACCGGAGCGATTCCTAAAGGGAATTGGCTTAGGCGTAGGAGGCAATTATATCAGTGAGTCCTATTTCAACTCCAGCAATACTTTTACAGTGCCTGCTTATTATGTAATGAATGCGACTGCCTTTTATGACAATAATAAATGGAGATTAGGACTGAAGTTAAATAACATCGGGAACATTTACTACTGGGATTTAAACGGCAATCCACAGCTAACCAGGAACCTGATAATAAACTTCACTTTTAAATTTTAAGTTCGTCAATTGAAAATGCTGACAGTTGCCGACCACAAAAGTGAAGGCAGTTGATAAACTTCGATTTAAATAAGGCAGATCCATTTTTTTCTTTAACATCTTTATTACAAACCTCAACCGCCAAAACAAAAATACAAATTGCTTAAAAGTCGTACTCAAAGCAGCCGGACACTTACTTCCGCGCCAGCGTCCGAAACCGCATCAGGCATCTGTTGTATCACCCGCGAAGATGAGACCCCAAAGGCCGGAATTTCAAATAAAAAACCATCCAAGGTCGGCTAAGATACCAACCCTTTTGTATCAGGCTGTAATATCTTATCAGTAATAATGAGGGTACGGCATCCGTTAATAATAGCCTCGTATGATTGCCATTCTGAAATATTAATAGGCGCTGTAACAGACGATAAATGAGCTATCGCATTTCCTGTGAATAATACTGGTACTACAGCATCTTCTGTAAGTGAAAAGTTATCAAATATTCTCATAACTTACTTTTAAGAAATTTTAAAAGAAAAAGAATAGATACTTCCCACGCCTGAATTTATGAAGCAGCTAGGTCCCTGAGTTGTTTTACCCTGTCGTGGGCTTCCCGTAGTTGTTCTTTTTGCCTGCGAATTAAGTCTTTGGTTTGAGGCATTACCTCTTCATCATCCAAAGCCATCTGATATGCCTTTTGTGCAGCATCTTCTCCGGCCTCACAGTTTTTCAACGCCGTGGCCCGGTCTTCACCGCTAAACATTGCTTTCACATCCATCCACCCCCTGTAAAGCTTACCCGCCATAGTGGTACCTTCAGCAGGATCTCCACCATAAGATTGGATCATTTCCTCCAGTTCACTTTTGAAAGCAGAACTTTGCGCTATCAGATCATTAAATAAAGATTTCAAATCCAGATCCTGGCCGTCTTTTAATTCTCCCAGGGCTCTTTGATATCCGGCAATGCGATCATTGTTAATTTGTACAAGATCATTCAGGGCTTCGATACAAGCTTTATGATTTTCCATTTTTACAGGTTTAAAAAGGTGAAAATTGCATATACAGTCTATAAGTGTAATTCAATTAGCATACCAATCCCGGTAATAGCCTACAACAGCTGAAGATGTAAAACTGAAATTGAAAAAATTGTTACATGAAATCATCAGAAGTGGGGAATCTTTTACTCATTTCCTGGTAACAGATGAAAATTTTGGTATTACTTCGTCCCCGAAACCCGCCTATTTCTGCACACAAATATTTTTTAGCAGCTGGATCCGTTGTTCAAACAGATATTTGTCAAAAATTTGATCAAAATCTTATAAGTAAAAGTTATAGTATCGGACGAAAGGGTTATTGACTATTTAAGCCGGGCACTAACGCACCCAACGAGTTTTTCATCACCTTCAATTTTTAAATCTCTTCTATCGGAAATTATTATTGCTATATTGCGCTGAAGATG
>DASVMC010000305.1:0-7253 GCA_036384555.1 Niabella sp.
CGGGAAATTGAAGACTATACAGCAGACCGGTTTGGTAAGGATTTTCTGAAATGTACCCTCAACGAAAGGAACGAAGCATTGCAATATGTTGCTGAGCATGCCCGGTTTTCATCTTCTCTTTTAAACAAGATCAATGACAAGTTTTTAGGAACTCCCTTCTATCCTAAATTTAAAGGTTTGGTGGTCGAGGGATTTTGCCTGTCTGAACAGGGAGCAACCCAGGCATTGGCATATGATTATATTCCGGGCTCCTATGAAGCCTGTATTCCCATTAAACCCCATCAAAAATCCTGGTCTACTAAATAATACTATGTATATAAGCGATACAACCAAACAGGCTACTACTTACGATGCAATTGTAATAGGCTCCGGTATCAGTGGAGGCTGGGCCGCCATGGAGTTGTGCAGAAAAGGATTAAAGGTATTGTTGCTTGAAAGAGGGCGCGATGTAAAGCACGGCGCCGATTATCCTACAGCAATGCTTCATCCATGGGATTTTAAGCTCGGTTTTAATAACACAGCAAAGGATAAGGAAGATGACCCTATACAAAGCCAGTTCTATACTCCTGCTGATAAGCACTTTTATGTACGGGATAAAGAACACCCTTATATACAGGAAAAACCATTCAACTGGATCAGAGGTTACCAGGTGGGAGGAAAATCCCTGACCTGGGGAAGACATTGTTACCGGCTAAGTGACCTTGACTTTGAGGCAAACGCCAAAGAGGGCATTGGCATCGACTGGCCGATCAGGTATAAAGACCTGGCACAATGGTATTCCTATGTAGAAACTCACATTGGTATCAGCGGCAAAAGGGAAAATCTCCCGCACCTTCCTGACGGTGAATTTTTACCCCCCTGGGACCTGAACTGTGTTGAACAACACCTGCAGGATTCTATTAAAAAACATGATCCTGTACGTGTATTGACCAATGCCCGCCTGGCCAACCTTACTAAAACATGGGATGGGCGTGGCCCTTGCCAGGAAAGGAACCTGTGCAGCCGGGGCTGCCCGTTTGGAGGCTACTTCAGCAGTAACAGTTCTACGATCCCTGCAGCTTTTGCTACAGGTAACCTAACCTTAAGGCCGTTCTCAATAGTATCTGATATCTTGTATGACGAGCAGCGGCAGCAGGCTACCGGTGTAAGTGTTATTGATACCATAAGTAAGGAAAAACTGGAGTTCTTCTCAAAGATCCTGTTTATTAATGCCTCCACTATTGCCACAACAGCGATCCTGCTCAATTCAATATCTTCCAGGTTCCCGAATGGCTTTGGTAATGACAGCGGGCAGCTGGGGCATCATTTAATGGATCATACTTCCGCTGCCAGCGCCTATGGCATTCTTTACGACCTGTACTCCGATAAGTATTACAAAGGCCGCAGGCCCGAGGGCTTTTTTATCCCGAGATTCAGAAACCTGAAAGAGGGCGAAAACCTGGGTTTTAAACGGGGCTATAATTTTCAGGGGCATGGCGAGCGGCAGGAATGGGGCGATAAATCCCGGTATATGGTCAACGAGTTTGGCACCGGCTTCAAGACCAAATTGACCACACCCGGCCCATGGACCGTCTGGATGCAGGGATGGGGCGAGTGCCTGCCCTATTACACGAACCAGGTATCGCTAAGTGACAAAGAAAAAGATCAATGGGGGTTACCACTCGTAAAGATCAATTTCTCTTACGGAGACAATGAAAGCAAGATGATCGATGACATTAAGGAAACAGCGTCCGAAATGCTGGTCCAGGCAGGGTTTAAAGATATTGATTCCTTTAAATACAACAGACCCGGCGGCTCAACTATTCATGAAATGGGTACAGCACGTATGGGGCATGATCCCAAAACCTCGGTGCTCAATCAATTCAACCAGATGCACGCTGTAAAGAATGTGTTTGTAACAGATGGAAGCTGCATGACTTCATCGGGTTCTCAAAATCCTTCTTTAACATATATGGCGCTTACAGCACGCGCCTGCGCTTTTGCTGTTGAGGAATTAAAAAAACAAAATATATAATTGCGGGCAAAGTCAGCATTAGGAATAATGATCGCTCATTTTATTAAATAGTTGCCCAACCTATGATGAAGTATCTTCTATCCTACTGAATACAACAAGCATCTTCGAACGCAGATCCAGGCAATGGCCAATGCTGATTTGATCATCAGAGATCATGGACTAAAAAAGGATTTTGTTTTCCAACCCAGCCAGGTATGTATCTTTTGCAGCCAACCGGTTCCAATATATCAAGTGACATGCTCACTATTAGTTGTTCCTAATGAACATTGGCCGTAGTAAAAATCATTAACCCAATGTATCTATTAGCCATTTTTCAAATACCCTAAAATAGTGATAATATAATTCTAATACTATGTAAATGTATTTGTTATAGGCAGGTAATTTTTCATAGCTATTTGTAAGTATATAATGATCAAGCTCCTTATCATAATACACCACGGGCTCGTCGTTTTTCGGCTTCATTTCTGCTATTGCGTTACCTTCTTTATTTAAAATAAAAGTATTAGACTCCATAAAAAAATAACCAAAAGAAGCTCCGGGAAGTAGTAAAAAGCCTCTTGGGTCGCTTAAGTTAGAAGACGGAAAAATATCAATTCCATTGACTTCAATTGATAGTCGAGGAAAAATATATTCCTGTACAATCGAATACTTCGTAAACCCTTTATATGGCGTTAGTTTAATAAAAATGTTCTCTTTTATTTTTTTCTTGAATATTTCAGCGTTACCAACTTTTGCATAGTCGCGCAGGTTTATAAAAAGTTTATTATCAATTTTTGAAAAAAAATTCTTCTCGAAAATATAATATAAGCTTTTAGAATATTCGTCTTGAATCAGATCATATGATGGGCTTTCTTTCTTAGAAAAGAAAACATATAACTCTTCAAAATCTTCAATATAGTATTTAGGGGTATACTGTAATTCCTGAATAAAGTTTATGGAAGGTTGCTTTCCTCCTTTAAAAGGAGAAGTCTGAACATAATTGTAAAAATTGTCACCTTTTAATCCTCTCACCCACTCATCGATAGCGGGCGCATTCGTAAAACTAAGCGCACTAGCCAAAGTTGCAAATCCATTTTCCTTAGAAAAATCATCTAACAAGAATTTTCTATAGCTATTAAAATTAAATACGCGCTTTTTAACGCTGTTTAAGCAGGCATCATCCTTCATAATCTGATACTATAATTTTTATAATTAAACTCAGCTTTAAAAATATGATAACCGATTTTTTTCTGTTAATCAATATACAGGGATAGGCACAGGAACCTGACTCGGTCCAGGTACGGGAATCGGCGTTGGGAACAAATCTGGAACAGGTATTTTCTTTCCTGTTAGTTTCTTTATACCAGCAAGGAATAAGAAATTCAACATTAATGGCAATGTCAATTATTTTGAGTCACGAAAAAAATAAATACAATAATAAACACAAGCGCTCCAATAAACACCTGAAAATATACATTTCTGATTTTTCGTTTATATCCTTCTTCCTTCTTCATATACAGATTAACAGTTTTTCGAAAACAATAAAGCCAAAAACATACTAACCCAATAAAGTCAATCGTAGTACCAATCTGAATAAAATTCATTTTTATTTTTTTCTTTTGAAACATCAAAGTTTTTCAATTGCGACAGAGCTTCCTGATATTCCTTTCCTTACTGCTCCATTTTATTAAGTTTAGTGGAAAAATCCTGTACATCTGCATAACTGCAGCTAATAACTGCATACTTTGATCATCTTTATGTTCATTAGCATACTTTTTTAGCCATTCAAAATCATTTACCATTTTTTGTCCTTGCGCTATCTTCTTTTGAGTGTCGAACGGAAATCAAGCAAAGATTTTAAATTGTTCAGTACTGGCAACTCCACCCGATCTAAACCCAATACTTCAAGCCTGTTTGCTTTTTTGTATCCGACATTCTCTTATCACCAAGAATAGCCATAAAGTAGCTTTTATTTTGAGCATTGCCAAAGAACACATCAATCTTTAAATCTAACTTGCTGCTCGAAAAAAATGAAGTAAATAAAATTATCAACATTCAAAAAATAAATTCAATGCGTTCGCTATGCTTAATGTATTTTTACACGATCTCAAAACAAAAAAGGCTTACGTGCAACTCATTAGGAGCTAGTCATTAAACACAACTTCTCGCGTTTTCTAACATTGTGGATTTATATTTTTTTGTAAGGTCTATTAAAGGGAGTCCCCATATTGATATTTGCAGATTTATTCCATCAGCAAAAATTCCATTACTAAAATCTTTCGTTAAAAAGAAAAGATAATCGCCATTAGGAAATACAGGGGTTAGCCATTCTCCAAATTCGTCTGTTTCAAACGGTTTGTATGGATCAAAAGAATAACATTCATGATGTAAATCAAGTGCGATCAACTTCCCTATAGGTGCTAAATTTTTAAACCATTTTATGGCCGACAAATGTAGGTTCGCATATAATTCCTCATTAAAGCTATCATTATAAAACTCAGCAATATCAAAACAAATATTGGGGATTGGAAGTTTCATTAAAAATCCTTTTTTATTGTTTGAGTTGAACAAACAGGTATCAAAAATAAAGCGCCACGCTCTATTTTCTTCTTCCTCACACAAGACTGTCCAATTCATTCTATTACTTAATTTGATTAAACATTCTAACAGACAGTTATAATAATAAGATCATGACAATTATCCATTTTCCGGATTAAACAAAGAAATTCAATATCTTTCCGGTCTTTGGTGCTCCATCTATGTTATTACTTCTATTCTTTTTTCTCAAACAGTTTAGCTCTAAGGTTCATTTAGTTTTCAGCGATTCATCATTGTTATCAATACTAAATTTACAATACAAAAGAATATCTCCAAATTATTTTTTTTAATGCCTGTCAGGAACAGAGCTGATCATGCACTTCAATCTTTAGTGTTTTTTCATCCATCTTTACCGGCCATTATCCCTATTGTCGAAAACAACCTGACATCCAGTGAATACATAAGATCGCAAACGGAACTTTATTAACCATTCAGTTAAAACAGCAACAGATGGTCAATTCAGTCTTCATTTGTTTTAATGTCTTAGAAAAAGTGAAAATCTTCTCCTCTCCGTCTACCCCCATTTTTTCCGCAGCCATTTCCGAACCGGCTCATCGTACCATTTCAAACTGGCATATGCCAGCATAATACTACCGGCCAGGATCAGCAATGCATAAGGCCAGGCCTGCGCGATGGTTATGCCTTTATGGTTGCTGATCCACGCGACGTAAAAATAGACCAGCGGATAATGCACCAGGTAAAGCGGATAGGATAGCTCACCTAAGAATTTGCAGATCCTTCGTTCGGTTGGTGTATGTAGCACGCCGCTGGCACCCAGATAAACAATGAGCGGAAAAATAAAGATGATACATAAAGATTCATAGACCCCATTCATCCAAAGATGCTCCGCGCCGCCTACGCGCGGCATATATAAAACAAGGGCGATCAGGAGGCTGCACCACAAGAAAGCATGTTTAATACGGGAGGGTTTAGTGATCCGTGAAAGCAGCAGTCCCGCAAAGAAGGGATACATTGTCCGGGTGATACCCACACGTACCTGTTCCATGTTCAGTGTCCAGCCGCCGCTGACATCGCCATTGGTAATGGCCAGGTGAGCGAGGGCTATGGCCGCGATGAGCACCAGGATTCCCAGCGCTGTTTTGGAGAACTTCCGGATGCCGATGGCGTACAGGATATTGGCAATGTATTCAAAGAACAATGACCAGCCAACACTATTGAGCGGGTGCATTTCTTCCCAACCTCTTATATCCAGCGATAAGGGAACCGGCAGGATTGTATAGCCGATGAGCAGCACCAGCAACATTTTCCACAGGGGAATGGTATGGATGAGGGGCCAGATTGTCGAATCGGTGAAATAAAACCCGATTGCCCCGAGGGTCATTCCTAACACTACCATCGGTTGAAGCCGCTCGATCCGGCGCTTAAAGAAAGTGCCGATGGTCATTTTATGCCAGCGGTCGTCATAAGCATACCCGATAACAAAGCCGGACAGCAGAAAGAAAAAATCAACAGCCAGGTAGCCGTGGTTGACCAGGATGTCCAGGTGCCCGGTTCCTAATGGTTCGGTCAGGTGAAAGGTTACAACGATGATGGCGGCAACACCCCGTAATCCATCCAATATGGGGTAGTGTGGTTTTGTAGAAAGGCTGTTCTTATTCATGGGGCTATGCTCTGCAACTCAGCTTTTAGTAATAATGATTAAAATTCAGTTTGTATCCGTTCAAATAAACCGGGGCTTTGCTTTGTACATGGTAAGCGCCCACCCTATATACAGAGGACAAAGTTCCGGGTACTTCAATCTTCATATATTCGTTCCGTCATCATTTATAAATGCTGTTAAGTGGATTTGTAAAGTTAAGTAAGTGACTTGTCCGAGTTTGTTCAAATTGTATCAAAATCCAGACAGATCGTCTCATATTTATACATGACCAAGGCCCTTAAGATCAGGTATCAGCTTATTACAGCTTCAAAAAAACGGCAAGGCAACGATTCTTATCAAGAATAACACCCGCTTATACAGATTCCCCGTTGCCCATAAAAAAACATCCTGAATCAGGATGTTTCGTTAAGTGACCCCTCAGGGACTCGAACCCTGGGCCTACTGATTAAGAGTCAGTAGCTCTACCAACTGAGCTAAGGAGTCGTGGGTTATTACCATCCGGTTTGTTCCGGAGCCGGCAAATATAAGTTATTTATTTTACCTGCACAGAATCAGGTTTCGTAAAATCTATGGTCATCTTATTTTCACCGCAATTCAGCATGCTTTTCCCGTATTTGGGATCTTTATTTCCTAAGTAGGGATTTATTATGGCTGCTTTGTTGCTCAGCCAGTCCCCGCTTTGCCCTTCGCCAAAGGCCATAGGGCACTCCTGCCAGTATACAGGAGCCTGGTCATATTTAACGGTTAATAACAGCATGCGGATATTATCAGACAGATCATTTAAGGCATGCCGGCGCTCTGTCCAGTCCCTGCTTGCAGCAATCGTAGCTGCGTTGGTTTTGGCAAGCTCCAAAGGATATAATGCGGTCTGATAGATGGTCGTATCCTTTTTCAGCTCTTCTATTTTCAATTGCTTTAAAGCGGTTTCCAAACCGGTAGCCGCGCTGCTTACTGCAACCGTGTCCCAGTTCACAAATCCTTCCGTCATACTGTAATAGCTGTTCAGTATTGCCTCCATCGACTGGTTAAAACCTGCGCTTT
>DASVMC010000306.1:0-2958 GCA_036384555.1 Niabella sp.
AATCAATAATGCTGCCGCCTTTGCCAATTCCATGATCATACCACAGACCCCTTCTGCGGTCAACTTTAAAGGATGGGGTATTTTCGTTTCTGTCGGGTAGCGGTGACAAATACCAATATTCCTGATTGCGGCTCATCCGGGCATCGGGATAATGACCCAGGGATTCAAGATAATCGACCAAGTCGATTTGTTTTGCGTCGTTTGTTGTAATGCGTTTCATTTTTCATTCGGTTGATAATGAATGTTCTTTTTTTGTTTCACATATTCCAGTACTTCGGACCGAATAAAGTAGACCCGGCCGCCTTGTTTATGAAAAGGCAGGCCGCGATTCATCCAATCATGCAGGGTCACCAAGGAAATCCGAAACATGCCAGCGATCTCTTTCCGGTTTAGCAGGGGCTCGCCTTCTTCACTCGTTTGATTAGCGGGTGCGGGAATATTTTCAAAGCATTCTTTCACCGCCTCCCTGATCCACCGGCGGAAGTCTCCTTCATTAGGTAAAAAAACTGTATCCATAAAAATTCGTTTTATGGAGGCAAGATGGGTTAGAAAAAAGGCAAAGTCAATGATGGATACAGTATGGATTTTTATCCATTGAAAACAAATTGCTTATAAAGGGTGTGGTTGGGTTTGAAAAGATAAAGCAGCTATAAAAAGAGGAACTAAGATGCAATCAATGATAGAAAAACTCCTCTAAAGCCTGGATCAGTTGTTGTACTTTAGGATTTTTATAGTTCAGCACTTCTCCTTTGTCGCCAACCCTTCTTTGCAGGGTATTTATTTTTCTATCTTTAAAAGCGGCAAAGTGTAACTTGAGTATGGCGGCAATATCTGTATCTGAGAATTTTTTAAACAGTTGTTCGCCTTTTTGTAAAGAAGACGGAGCCTGGACCTCCTGCAACAGGATCAGAAGCTGGACGATACGTTCTTCATGGTTGCGATTATTGAGTTCAATATTACCGGTAGTAAAAGAACTGGTTAATTCGCTGAGTCCGTTCTCGGTCGTTTTCATAATCTGGTCGATATGCATCAATAATTTTTCAGATAATATTTTTACCTGTTGGTCAATATTGGAGGCATTTTTTGATTCCGCATTTTGAATAATTTTTTGAAGACCCATTTCTAATTCCTGTTTCAACCCCTGTTGTTCTTGCTGAACTTTTTCTTGGAATTGTTCCTTCATTACTAATTGCTTTTCAGAAACCCAATCAAGAGCTGTTACCAATTTTCGTGATTTATTTCCCGATCTTTTTAACCGGGCATTGATTTCATATTGGAGGAAGCGAAGGAAGTCGGTTTTCTCGGGATACAGGTTATAATGAAACTCCAGATAGTTAATAATATCAAACCCTTGATATTCATGCAGCTTGTTGAAAATTTCATTTAAATAGCGAATTGCAAATGGCTCTTTTTGGAAATACAGGTAGAAATCATTTTGATAGTCTCCTAACCGATAAGAAAAATAAGGATTAAACCCTCCCGGTGTATTAGAGTAGGCCGACCGGTAACCAAAAGTGGCCAGCATATTTCTAAAGAAAATCCTTGAAAATATCCATTGTTTTATACTCATTTTTTACAAAGTAAGAGTCAACTACTATAAAAGGTATAACCCGTTGCTTAAATGAAGTTACAATTTAAACCTTTTTCAAGAATAAACAGGCAATGGATGGAATCCCGCTGTAAAATGTCCCCTCATCCCGATTTAAATTGAGGGTTGACTAAAAGTAACCTCGGTTTAATAATGGGATTGATGATTATTTTATTCATATTGTAATAGTATGTGAAAGTAGCTGGAGTTTTTTTGTCGATAAATATAGATTTTGAAAGACAGATAATAGATGGTTGGTCAGGACGTCCGATGTATTTTTATTATCTACAGGTTTAACCTCTTTTCTGACCTGTCAAGAGTATGCCAGTTAATCTGGTCATGTCCTGGCGACTTCAGGTACCTGAATAAATGCCACCCCTATTAAGATTTGTTTTCAGTTCTTATTAAGCTGTTTGTCGATGAAAGCTGCAATATAGCGATGTAAATTTAAAATAAGCCACTGGTAAAATAGCTTCGCTTCTTTTCAAAAAGTAATTTAAAATGAAGCAAAAAACTTTACGACTACTGACCGTGTTTATTTTAGGTCTATCCATTATTTCAGGTTGTGTCAAAGATGACGACATGAGTGATGATGACAGTACAACCGATTATGTTCCCGCTAAAGGATTCGCGGAATCCAATGAAGAGCCCGAAGGATCTGCACTGGTATTGCCGGAAGGATTGAGTTTCGAAGGAATAGAACCATATGATATTCTTGACGAAACCGATTGCAATGGTGAACCAAGGGTAGGAGCTCCGGCGGAGGGCTATGTTCCGCTCTGTTTGTTATTCAGAAATACCTCGCAGCACCCTGTTACTTTACAACTTCCTCCCGGTCTGATTTTTATTTCTAAAGAAATAAAAATACAAAATGGTATCCTGATCCAAAAAGTCAGTAAGGAGATACCGGCCAAACAGTATTTGTATGTTCCCATAAGGGCGCAATGTATCAATCCCGGCAGGTTTTTTCCCGGTGTGGGAGATGCTTTTCGCATGGGCCCGGTAACACAAAATGGTCCTATGCTTGATCTTATAAAAAAGCTGGCAACGAAAAACCTGACTGTAACCGGGGATATTAATATAGATGCTGATGTCGCGGCGAAAATACAGAGTTTAGTATTTAGCGTGGCCCGCAAAGGTAAAATGGATGACTTTGATAAATCTGTATTCGATCAGCTACCCAATCTATAAGGGTTTATAAAATGAAGATGGCCTGTCTTTTTTTACTAAGACAGGCCATTGTCTTTTATAAGAGGGATCCGCAAGTTAGGGCAGGAGAAAGGGCAATGCAGTTTTGAAAAAAAAGAGGATGGTTCATCGACTGTTTCCATTATTCGACGACAATAATAGCCTTCTGTCGCCGGTAATAT
>DASVMC010000307.1:0-3727 GCA_036384555.1 Niabella sp.
CGGGAAATTATATTGTTAGCCTGAAAGCGGTTGGTGCCGGAGGTACAGGCAATTATTCCCAGCAGGTTACTGTAATAGATCCCAATGTAGTTGTAGAAACGGATAAAGAGCTTTACTTTATAGAGTACGGTGCAAAGACCATTATGAAAATTTCGCTGAAACCCGGATCCGCTGCTGAGGCAGTCCTTAGTATAGCGGGAAAAACGGGGCCGGGACTGGCTTATGACACTGCAAATAAAAAGATCTATTATTGCGATTTTGAAACCACTGGTGAAGGAAAGATATGGCGGATGAATACAGACGGAACCGGCCTGGAAGAGCTTGTTTCCGGAATTGAAGATCCTTATTCTGTTGCCATCAATCTTAAAAACGGCAAAATTTACTGGGCAGATGATGCAGGAAATATCTCAAGAGCCAATCTGGACGGTAGCAGCGTGGAGAAAGAATTTATACATGTAGCCAGCGGTCAGATGAGGGCGGTAGCGTATAACAGTAAAACAGATCTTATCTACTTTTATGAAGTGAACAATGAAGACCTGTATGTAGCTAAAAGCGATGGAACAGGCGTTGCAAAGGCTGTTTCCGGTGTTTATGGCTACAGCATCTTTGTTGATGAAGTAAACGAAAAGATCTACTACGATGACCGGAATTCAAAAACGATCAGGCAGGCCAATTTAGACGGCTCCGGCAGCGTAAAAATTGCCGATGTAACAGGCAGCAGGGGCGCTTATGGTATGGCTATTGATTATAGTGCCGGCAAACTGTACTGGGCTGAAACAAATAACAATGTTATAAAACGTGCTAACCTCGACGGAACCGGTGTAGAAACGGTATTGTCTGGTTTAAACAGTCCCAGAGGTATATTCATTAAATAAGGAGATGGGGATAAAAGCAATGGGGCTGCCTTAAAAAGGCAGCCCCATTTTATTGGATTTTTATTACACATTTAATTGGAAAGATCCGGTAAATAAAAAGGAGGAAAGCCAGGAAACAATTGCAGTTGCGGTACCGGTAAAAAACGTATTGCGTCTGCTAATACTACAGCATTCTTTGCCTTTTCAAGTCCTGAATAGGTGTTATAACGCAACGGAATCAATTTTATTTAAAATACGCCGCTACAAGTGGTTTGCGAAGACACAAACCGCGGCCCACGCAACGGTCAGTGAGGACACTGACCGTAAGCAGCAATAATTTTGATGCCGGTTTATTATTAACTATCACGCCCTGATATTCTCGTACAGATCATAAAAAAGCTCCGGGCCAATAAACCCGGAGCCTGCCATTTCCTTATTATTACCAATTGGGATTCTGCTTTAATATCGGGCTGATATCAATATCCTTCTGCGGAATCGGGAAATAATAATCCCTGTTCGCCTTAAATACACGTTGGTCTCCAACAGTAATATTCGATCCGCTAAAGGTTACGGCACCGTTTTTAGGATCAACAGATCCGGGGCGTACTCCATATACGTAGCCGTTCATCTTGGTCTCCGCAATTTTCCACCGTTTCAGATCATACCACCGCAGTCCTTCAAATGCCAGTTCTACCCTGCGTTCATGACGCACCTGTTGCCGCATGGTTGCCTGGCTGCCAGCAGCGATAGGAGGCATATCCACACCGGCCCTTTGTCTTACCTGGTTAATCAGGCTGGCTGCTTCGCCTAAATTCTGGTTCAGCTCAATCAATGCTTCAGCCCTTGTCAGCAGCACTTCCGGGTACCGCATTACAATAAAATTGAGCCCCTGATAATCACTGCCCGGATCATGTGGCAGGTCTGCAAGAGGCGCACAGTATTTTCGCAGACAATAGCCGGTCTTAGACCGGTTCCCGTTACTTGAATTATAATACTCGTCACCTCCCGCAGCAGAAATGCTGTTAAAATAGCGGTCATTCCAATGCATACCTGGATAAATTACCGAATAAGATAAACGCGGGTCCCTGTTCACGTAAGGATTATCTGCTTTGTAGGCCGGGTCATTATGAATCATCAAACCATTTTTTGTTTCATATTCATCAACAATATCCTGCGTTGGGCTCTCAGAGTTCCACCCTCCTTCTTTAAGTGTATACAAGGCGCTCAGGTCAGAACCATAGGTAGGATAGGAATACGCTACTTCCAGAATCACTTCTTTTTGGCGGTTCGTAGTTCCCTGGTTTTTCTCCCAGAATAATCCTTCATAATCAGGGGACAATGCATACTGGTTCAGCTGCATTACTGCTAAAGCATCTTCTGCCGCCGCCGCATAATATTTTGCAGCTGCAGCTGCATCCGGTGCACCCTGCTCCGTTATCCCGTCTGCAAGCCCCGAGGCCTTTACTCCTGCGTAAAAGAGTTCCAGCCGTGCCTTCAGCAAAAGCGCGGCTCCTTTAGTAGCCCTTGCAGCGTCAGCATTATCTATTGTGGTCGGAAGAACAGCTGCAGCTTCTTTCAATTCGTTTAAGCAAAAGGTAACAATAGAATCACCTGATGTCCTTTGGATCTTTAACTCATCGCCAAAATTAAGTGGCGTGGTTACCAGCGGCACGCCTCCCCAGAACATAAACCGGCGTGCATAATCAAAGGCCCGCAAAAAGCGAACCTCCGCTTTCCATTGCGCTTTCAAGGCATCATCCATAGGTACCTTATCAATGTTGGCCAGGAAGAAATTATCAGATGCAACTCCTGTGTAAGGAAAGTAGGTTAGATAAAAGTCAGCATACTTACCTGTCAGAGAAGGTGTAACTGTGCCTAACGTAATGTAAGATGCCATCTGGTTATCAAAGCCACAATAGGCATTATCCGTAATATCATCCAGGAAATAATTATTGCCGCCTTCAAATTGCCCACCCATATTGGTAAGGGCATAGCAAGCGGAAAGATTGGTGAATGCTTCTGCCTGTGACGTAAAATAGGTACTGGATGAATAGGAATCTACAGGACGTAAATCCAACTTTTTACAAGAAGAAATAATTATCGATGCAATCAATACTATTGAAATTATTTTTTTCATTATCATAACTTTTAGAATGAAACATTTACACCTAGTGTGTAGATTACCACCAACGGATACCCTGAAGTAGCGCTGCTTATTTCCGGATCGATGCCCAATGCCTTAGGCAGTTTTGACCAGGTAAACAGGTTCTGACCAGATGCGTATATCCTGAAATTTTTCATGTGTAATCGCTGTAAAGCATTAGCCTGCAAATCATAATAAACCTGCAGATTTTTCAAACGCATATAAGAACTGTTAAATAAAAACATAGTTGAAGGATAGGTATTATTGATCGAGTTTGTTTTAGATACCCGTGGTAAACGTGTATTGTAATCACTGGGGGCCAATATTGGATTATAGGAATTAGCAATGGTCCAGTTAGTAATACTATAGCCACTATTAAAACCGTAGCCTACACTGGCGCCCAGGTATTTGTAATAATCAGCAGCGCCTTGTAACATGCCGCCAATACCAAAGCCTTTATAGTTAAAATCAAAGTTCAATCCAAATAAATGCTTAGGTGTGCTGCTTTTATCAATTAACACCTTGTCATCTGCTGTAATTTTACCATCGCCACTGATATCTTTTATTCGCTGATCACCCCATTTTTGTCCTGTCAGGATCGGATCCACTGATGATTGATTTACAAATTCATCTTTTGTCAGCAAGCCATCATTCACATATAAGTAATACGCATTAAGTGGATAATTAACAGCATATTTAGTAACTCCAGTTGTGGGTATGTTCTGATTCC
>DASVMC010000308.1:0-11955 GCA_036384555.1 Niabella sp.
CTTCAAAAGTATCTGAAAAGCCCTTAAAACCGCCGTCTTCCAGGAAACAGGCCATTCCTAATTCGATCCGCGCAGCATCTCTCAATGCCGCATATTTTGTTCCTTTCCGCTCCAAGGAAGCGGCCACTTCATAAGTATCAAAATATTCCTGCACCAGCTGATCTACCGCGTTGTCTGGTACCTGGTCTATCACCGTCACAAGATCTCCGATCCCGTGTGTGTTTACACTATATCCAAACCTGAGCTCGGCTTCTACCTTATCGCCATCTGTAACGGCTACATAACGCATATTATCGCCAAAACGCACAAATTTCGCACCCTGCCAGTCATTCCACCCAACAGCAGCCCGGCTCCAGACCGCAATACGCTCCAGTACAGCCTCATTTTTCCAGTGCCCTACCACCACCTTACGCTGTTTGTTCATGCGCGTCAGCATAAAACCAAACTCCCTGTCGCCATGAGCCGATTGATTCGTGTTCATAAAATCCATATCAATCGTATGCCAGGGAATATCCTGGTTAAACTGCGTATGGAATTGCAGTAAGGGCTTATGCAGGATCTTTAACCCGTTGATCCACATTTTTGCCGGAGAAAATGTGTGCATCCATGCAATAATGCCTATACAGGAACTGTCGTAATTTGCTTCTGCTAAAGTTGCATAAATCTCTTCGGGGGTTTTGACTGTATCTTTCCAGATGATCTTTACCGGTACTTTTGAGGACGCATTGATATGCTTCACTATTTCCTGCGAATGCGCAGCCACCTCCTTCAACGTGGCTGCTCCGTAAAGATGCTGGCTGCCCGTAACAAACCACAATTCCTGTTGCACCCGATTGCTCATGATATTCGAATTACTGTTTTACTAACTGAATGATTGCCCGTAATAACTGTCCGGACCGTGCTTGCGCTGGTAATGCTTTTCCACTAATGCCTGCTTTAATAAAGGCGCCTGCGGATTGATCTGTAATGTGATATAGGCCATTTGGGCGATCTGCTCCAGTACCGCACTGTTATGTACCGCACCGGATGCATTCTTTCCCCAGGTAAAAGGAGCATGATTACCCACTAAAATCATTTCTACTTCCCTGTGATCATAGCCGCATTGGTTAAAATGATTGATGATCTGGAAGCCGGTCTGTATTTCATAATCCCCCCTGATCATTGCATCTTCCATGGGCAATGCACACGGAATATCGACTACGTTGTAATCAGCATGCGTTGTTCCGAAAATGGGAATAGGTCGTTGCGATTGTGCCCAGGCTGTTGCATAGGTAGAATGGGTATGGGCAATTCCGCCGATCGCATCCCAGTTCTTATATAATACAGCGTGTGTTTTGGTATCTGAACTCGGGCGTAATGCACCGTCAACAACATTGCCGTCAAAATCCACCACTACCATTTTTTCGGGGGTCAGTGCTTCGTAAGCAACACCACTCGGCTTAATGGCGAAGAGCCCTTGCTGCCGGTCAGCTTCGCTGGCATTGCCAAATGTAAACAATACCAGTCCCAACTGTGGCAGCTGCTTATTTGCGGCGTATGCTTTCTGCCGGATCTCCTCAAAGCGCATAACTAAAAATTATTGTTTTCCAGGAACGCACCCAACTTCCGGTATTGCTGCATGCGTTTTTTATACAGTTCATGCCGTTCGGCATCAGGCAGGAATTCTCTGTCAAAGCCCTGCCCCATTACGACCATAGCATCTTCCACTCTGGGATAGATGCCGGCAACAGTAGCTGCGAACATAGCGGCCCCTATTGCACAGGTCTGCTCCGATTTATGAATGCGGATCGGCATTCCCATCACATCTGCCATTACCTGCATGATATAGGGCGATTTTTTGGCCACACCGCCAACACCGATCAATCCTTTCAAATGAATCCCTTCTTCTTCAAAACGGTCCACAATCGCCTTTGCGCCAAAACAGGTAGCTTCCACCAGGGCTTTAAAGATCTGCGGTGCGTCGCTTCCCAGCCCCAGGCCTGTTATGGCCCCATGCAGCAACTGATTTGCATCCGGTGTCCTCCGGCCATTCAGCCAGTCTATTGCGTATAGATCCTGCTCCTGCAGAGGCAGTTTTTCGGCTGCTGCAGCCAGCACCGGTATTAATTTTGCAGCTGCTTCCTCAACAAGGCTGTCTGCTGTTTCCGCATCCACCTGGTCTGATTCCTGAATAAGTTTCAGGGGCCATGTCAACAGGTTCCTGAACCAGGCATATACGTCTCCAAAAGCGCTTTGCCCTGCTTCCAGGCCAATCATTGCAGGAATAACAGAACCAGTAACCTGCCCGCAGATTCCTTTGACTGTTCCTGACAGGTCACCTGTTGGCACTACCAGCATATCACAGGTAGATGTGCCCATTACCTTGCTCAAATAATAGGGTTCTATCTGTCCGCCTACCGCTCCCATATGCGCATCCATAGCGCCAATACCTACTACAACATCCAACGGCAGACCTAACCGCTCCGCCCATTCTTTGCTCAATACCCCTGCGGGCACGTCTGCAGCAAATGTTTCTTTTGGAAGGTGCTGCACAAAACCATCCAGAACGGGATCCAGTGTAGCAAAAAAAGCATTAGGGGGAAACCCGTCAAAGGCTTCTGACCACAAGGCCTTGTGACCTGCAGTACAGACTCCACGCTTTAACAGGCTTACATCATTGCCCCCTGTCAGTAAAAACGGGATCCAGTCTGCATGCTCTACCCAACTGGCGGCTGCATTTTTTACAGCAGCGTCTGTTTTAAAAATATGCAATAGCTTTGCCCAGTACCATTCGCTGGAATAAATACCTCCTACATATTGCAGGTAATTGACATCAAATTTTTTGGCATGTTCATTAATGGCCATCGCCTCCTGTGTGGCGGTATGATCTTTCCATAAAATAAACATGGCATTGGGGTTCTCCCGGAATGCTTCAAGAAACGCTAAAGGCGTGCCGGTCTTATCCACCGCTACAGGTGAGGAGCCTGTTGTATCAACAGAAATGCTCCTGATCCGGGCTGCAATTTCCGGACCTGCCTTTCGGACACAATCTTTTATGGTGGCTTCCAGTCCTTCTATATAATCCAGCGGATGCTGACGAAATTGTTTTTTTGCGGGATCGCAATACAGGCCTTTTTTCCACCTGGGGTAATAAAAAACTGCGGCAGCAATTTCCTGCCCGTTTAAAGCATCTACAATAACAGAGCGGACCGAGTCCGTACCATAATCCACTCCAATTACATACGCCTTTTCCATTTGACGATGATCGTTTAAAAGGTTAAATATACAATTTATTTAAAAATAATTGTAAAACATACAATTATTTTATACTGCTAATTCCACAAAGCATTTAACACCGGATCAGTAAAATCCCGGATGTAGCAAAGAATGCGGTTAAGATGGGCAAACTCCGCGGGCTGGTGACCGGTTGTCACGATCACGGTATCCATTCCGGCGTTCGCAGCAGCTTCTGCCCCTTTTGGTACATCTTCAAAAACAAGACATTCCGAAGGGGGCACTCCCAATGCCCCGGCAGCTTTCAAAAAAGTTTCGGGATGCGGCTTGCTTAACGTAACATCTTCCGCCGTAATAATGGCTTTAAAATAGTTTCTGATGGGAAGATGATCGATCACAAAATCTACATTGAAGGGGATGGCGGCAGTGCCAATAGCCATACTAACCCCCTTTTGGTGTGCTTTTTCAAGAAAAGCACCAAGTCCGTTCACCAGCCGGAGGTGGGGAAGAAAAGCGGCCTGGTATTTTTGTTCTTTTTGTACGGAAATGGCTTTTTTTTCTTCAGCAGAGAACCGCTCCGCTCCAAAAATACGGTCCAGCACTTCTTCATTTTTACCATACATTTCCTTAGCAACTTCCTCCATGGTCAAAGCGGCTCCCAGTTCCTCATTTAATAGCTGATGCCAGGCTTTCGTGTGGAACCGCATATCATCAATAAGGGTTCCGTTCAAATCAAAAATAAATGCCTTGTATTTCATTATACACTGTAATTAGCCTGGTAATATACAGAGAAATGAACGGTTTTACCGCGCTTAATTTATAAACAATCTTAAGCAGGATCCTTGCTCCTGCTACGCCGGAGTTAATTGTACGCTGCCTGTTTCAAACCAGCACCGCGCACAGCCTTAAATGGCTGATACAGCCGCAAACGACAGGCGGCTTCCAACGGTATTAATTTGCGCTTTGCGGAAAATGCACCAATGCTCATCAGGTCATTCCGGAATACGCCGGGCCGGAACACCGGTAGTGGTAAGCACAACCGGTTTTATGGTGCCATCTTTTTCAAAATACATCCGTTCAATACAGGTCTCACGGGAATTACCATCTTTTTCGGTAAGCGGACGACGATGGTAAACAATATACCATTCATCCTTTCCCGGTATCTTAATAATTGAATGGTGCCCCGCGCCGGTTGCAATTTCAGGATCCTGCTGCAGTATTTTTCCGATCCGTTTAAACGGGCCGGTTGGTGCATCCGCAACCGCATATGCAACACAATAATCCGGACCGGTCCAGCCCCCCTCCGACCACATAAAATAATACTTATTGTTCCGGGTAAATAGTACAGGACCCTCCACATAGCCTTCCGGAGTTATTTCTTTAAATGTTGTCCCATCTTTAAAAGGAATAAATCCGGTAAAATCACTCTTCAGCTGTGCAATATTACAGTGCCGCCAGCCGCCATATATCAAATAAAAACGGCCATCCTTATCCCGGAAGACAAACTGGTCAATGGGTTGCGCACCGTTGTGAAATTGATCGACCAGTGGCTTTCCCAGATAATCTTTAAAGGGGCCCTGGGGCTGATCAGATACCGCCACACCTATGCCACCTGTTTCGTGATCATTCTGAATATCATTGGCTCCAAAAAATAAAAAATACCGGCCCTTGTTTTTTACGATTGCCGGCGCCCACAAAGCCCTTTTTGCCCAGTGAACCGCTGAAGTATCTATGATCCGGGCATGTTTTTGCCAGTTCGTAAGATCGGTAGAGGAAAAAGCATCCATAAAAACCTGCTGGTTGTAGGGAGCGGAAAAGGTAGGATAGATCCAGTAGGTCTTACCAAAAACGGCTGCTTCAGGATCAGCGTACCATCCACGGAATAACGGATTCCCAGAAAATTGTTTTTGTCCATACGAAACAGAGAGCACTACTAAAAGAAGAGCCAGCGTCAGCGTTTTTTTCATTTGTTTTTGTTTTTCTGATCAGTCTCAATCAGGTATTTATTTTAAAAGGCGGTCTGCAACAAAGGTAATGGCGGTTTTACCATGTGGTTGAGGATTACCCTCCTTATCTAAATTTACAAATACCAGGCGGTCAATGGTCAGGATCTTCTGATGTGTCATCTTGTTCCGCACCTCACAACGGAGTGTTAACGAAGTGGTACCGAATTTGGTTGCCACAATACCGATCTCTATAATATCGCCCTGTTTGGGTGACGCAATAAAGTTGATCTCCGAAATGAACTTGGTCACCACATGTGTGTTTTCCAACTGGATGATGGCATATAATGCCGCCTCTTCATCAATCCATTGCAGCAGGCGCCCTCCAAACAAGGAATGATTGGGATTCAGGTCTTCCGGCTTTACCCATTTGCGCGTATGAAACCGCATTTCATCCGTTGTATCCATTTTACCTTCCATTTCAGTTATGCTTTTAAGAATTTCTTTTTTTATACTCTGCAATCACCTTTTCCAGATGTGCTTTGAATCGTCCTTTTAAATCGGGTAGCGCATCATATGGAAATCCCTCCGGCGCCAGACGCTCTTCTTTTCCATCCAGGAAAAAATAAAAAGGCTGGGTATTAGAGCCAAACCGCGCAACCTGGATATCCGTATTCAGATCTCCCAGGTCTTCAATCTGTTTCCCCAGGTCTTTTGAATAGTATTGTTCCGCCTGCGGAATATCGACCCCGTTATGAACATCGACATAAAGAGAAACTATTACGAACTCATTTTTTAGTAATTGCATGACCTCGGGATCACTCCACACCTGTCCTTCCATTTTACGGCAATTCACACAATTGATGCCTGTAAAGTCAAGCATTAAGGGCTTTCTTACTTTCCGGGCTACCTCCAATGCTTCTTTATAGTCAAAATAGGTAACCAGTCCATTATTCACCACCACATCAGGTTCATTCTTTTTCATAACGGCGGCATATTTCACCGGCGCCGGCAACCCGGTGCTGTAGCGGGCAGAACTGTCTGCTCTTCCGGATGTTTTAGATAACGCTCCCAGGTCAAAGCCCGATGGCAGATCATCTGCATTAAAATCCTGCGTACCCATTGGCGGTAGAAATGCAGATAGTCCTTTTAATGGCGCCCCCCAAAGCCCTGGGACCAGGTAGAGCACCATACTAAATGAAGCAATGGCAAAGAACAAACGGGTTACAGAAAGATAGGGCAATCCGAAATCATTCTTCGGCAATTCATCATCATGTCTGAACCTTAGCTTCCCCAGCAGGTAAAGCCCCAGCAAAAAGAAGATGACCACCCACAGGACAATAAATATTTCCCGGTCCAGTATCCTCCAGTTCTTAGCAAGGTCGGCATTTGATAAAAACTTCAATGCTAAAGCCAGCTCTAAAAAGCCCAGTGTTACTTTGATCGCATTCAGCCAGCCACCGGCTTTCCCCAATACATTCAGCTTACTCGGGAAAAAAGCAAATAAGGCAAAAGGCAATGCCAGTGCCAGTGAAAAGCCAAACATGCCCACCAGCGGGCCATAATAACTGCCCTTAGATGCTACAACCAGTAAAGGGCCTATTATTGGTCCTGTACAGGAGAAGGAGACAATAACCAGCGTAAGTGCCATAAAGAAAATACCCCAAAAGCTGCCGGTACCGGCTTTGCTGTCTGCCTTGGTAGACCAGGAACTGGGCAGGGAAATTTCAAAAGCTCCCAGAAAGGATATCCCGAAAACAACAAAAATCAAAAAGAAAAAGATATTAGCGATCCAGTTGGTCGCTAAATTATTTAAGGCAGCCGGTCCAAAGATCAGGGTGATCAGGAAGCCAATAAAAGTAAAAATGAGGACTATAGAGAATGAGTATTGAAATGCATTTTTTACCCCCTCCTCTTTTGTTTTACTTCTCTTGGTAAAGAAACTGACAGTAACAGGGATCATAGAATAAATGCAGGGCGTTAACAATGCCAGCAATCCGCCTCCAAAGGCAGAAAGAAAAATAAGCAGCAGCGATTTGTTTTCAGTTCCCGCAGCACCTGCTACCACTTCCGCGTCTGTTCCGGTATTTTTTACATAAAATTTAAAAGGTGCCTCCAAAGAAGAAAATTCGTCTCCCGATTTAAAGGTATACGTAACGGTACCTTTGATCACTGTACTGTCCCCCTTTTTTATTTTTACCGCCTGCACCCATTGAACAGAATCGGTAACAAAAGAAACGGCCGCATTCAAAACAGTATCACTTCCATAAATGAGCTTCCCTTTTTCTGTCAGGCTGTCCTTAAGGTACTTTTTGGCGGATGAATCAAAGGCGATCATAGAAAACACGCTTTTGTTCTTTGGTGTTTCCATGCCATATAGTTCAACACCCGGATGGCCCACATGAGCTGTTATGACCAGTTCCATGGTTTCATTCCCCGTCTTTGCCTGGCGGTAGTCAAACCGGACCTTTGCAGCAGTATCCTGGGCTGTTGAAGAGTACAACAGAAAAAAGAGCGGTATCATCAAAAAAACGAGTCGCTTCATGTATACATATTTAAATGGTTCAACGGGCCCAAATATATACAAATAAAAAACCGGAAACCGCTATTACGCAGCATCTCAATTATTTACAGAATATTCAATATAAAAACCCTCCGTCTGAACAAATCCCTAATAAAAACAGCAATTCTTCAGATTTGTTATGTGTCTGCTAAAATTTCAATACATTTTTTTAAACTACTTTCCCAGTAGGGTACCACTATATGAAAGGTATTTTTGAAAGAGGTTTTATCCAGAACGGAATAAGCCGGGCGTTTTGCCGGGGTTGGATAGGCCGTTGTTGGAATGGCATTTACCACGCAGTTACTGCGGATTAGTTCTTTAATGGCTACAGCAAAATCATACCAGCTGGTGGTTCCTTCATTGGTGTAATGATATATTCCGGGCACCCAGTTCCCTGATGTAATAATATCAAGGATAGCTTTTGCCAGGTCATTGGCATAGGTAGGAGAACCATACTGATCACTGACCACTCCAATGGATGTTTTTTCAGTCATCAGCCGGATCATGGTTTTTACAAAGTTCTTTCCAAACGGAGAATACACCCAGGCCGTACGGATAATGATCGCATCGGTATACATTGCCGCCAGCTGCTCTCCCTTTAATTTCGTTTTACCATATACACTAACGGGATTAGTAGACGCGTCCGGCTGATACGGGCTGGTAGCGGTTCCGTCAAAAACATAATCTGTTGACAAATGCACCAGTCTGGTGCTTTCCTGCTTACAGGCGCTGGCCAGAATACCTACAGCTTCCGCATTCACCTTTTCAGCTACCAGCGCTTCACCCGGCTCTTCGGCTTTGTCCACGGCTGTATAAGCCGCACAATTAATACAATAGTCTGGCCGGAACCGGCTCATTATATTGTCAACGGCAGCCGCGTCCGTTACAGATAGCTCTTTTTGAGTAGTAAACTCAAATAAAAGCTCAGGATACGAGGTGCTAAGCGTCCTAAGTTCTGATCCCAGTTGTCCGTTGGATCCTGTTACCAGAATTTTTACCGGTTTGCTCATACTAAAAATTAGTTACCGCATTTTTGAAGGAAGGCAACAGCAGGTCTTTATCAGACACGATTGCCTCTTTTTCGGGGATCTGCCAGTCAATGGCCAGATCAGGATCATTATAAATAACTCCACCCTCACGCTCCTTATTATACAGGGAATCACATTTATAAAGGACCGTGGCCGTCTTGCTCAAAACGGAAAAACCATGTGCAAATCCATGAGGGATGAGCAGCTGTTTTTTATTTGAAGCAGAAAGTTCAACGGTAAAAACAGAGCCATAGGTTGCCGCCTTGTTACGCAGATCCACTACCACGTCCAGTATAGTGCCTTCCAATACCCGCACCAGCTTGCATTGGGCATGCGGATATAATTGATAATGCAGCCCCCGGATGACCCCGTAGGTTGAATACGACTGGTTATCCTGTATAAAGCGTTCATGGATACCTGCCTGGCTAAACACCTCCTGGTTATAGGCCTCAAAAAAATGACCACGCGCATCTTCAAAAACACGGGGTTCAAAAACGAGGAGGCCCTCCAGGCCGGTTGATACAAATGACATGATAAATAGTTGTTGTTTTAGTCTAAATACAGCCGGACGTGGATTATAGAACAGCAAGCACCGCATCCGTAATAAAGGCCAGTTGTTCCGCATCCATCTCCGTATGAATCGGAAGCGAAATAACACGATCTGTCAGATAATCTGTAACGGGCAGTTCCTGATCTGCGACTCCAAACTGCGCAAACATTTGCTGCTTATGTGCAGGCAACGGATAGTAGATCATAGAAGGAACACCTTTTTTCTCCAGCCGCTCTTTGAACGCATCACGATCTACACCATTCAATACCAGCGTGTATTGATGGTACACATGCTCCGAATACGCTGCTTTATACGGGATCGTAATTTTATCATTTCCTGAAAAAGCAGCATCATAATAAGCGGCTACCGCCTGTCGTGCCTTGCAGTAAGCATCCAGGTGCTTCAGCTTGATGTTCAAAATGGCGGCCTGGATACTATCCAGCCGGCTGTTGCAACCCACCAGATCATGATAGTAACGCGTTTTCTGACCATGGTTCGCGATCATTCTTAATTTTTCGGCCAGCGCATCATCATTGGTAAACAAGGCTCCGCCGTCTCCAAAAGCACCCAGGTTTTTGCTGGGATAGAATGAGGTGCACCCGATATGACCGATGGTCCCGGTTTTTTTAGAAGATCCGTCTGAATAATGAAAACTGCAGCCTATGGCCTGGGCATTGTCCTCAATCACAAAGAGGTTGTGTTTTTCTGCAATTTGCATGATCGCTTCCATATTAGCTGATTGCCCGTAAAGATGTACAGGAACAATCGCCTTTGTTTTCGGGGTTATCGCTCTTTCCACAGCTGCAGGATCAATGCAAAATGTTTGCTCGTCCACATCCACAAATACCGGCGTCAGTTTCAGCAATGCTACCACTTCTGTAGTGGCAATATAGGTAAAAGAAGGAGTAATCACTTCATCACCCGGTTCCAGGCCCAGTGCCATCAGGGCAATCTGTAACGCATCCGTTCCGTTCCCGCAGGGAATGGCATGTTTAACATTGAGATAGCTGGCCAGGTTACCCGCAAAGTCATGCACCACCTTTCCATTAATAAAAGCTGAACTTTCCATTACCTCAATAACCGCCCGGTCTACTTCATCTTTAATTTTATGATACTGCGTATGCGTATCTACCATTTGCAAGGGTTTCATCCGTGTAATTTTTTATCTTTTAATTGAGCCGGATGGAACGCCGCTGTTTATTTCCTTATACCGGATCATTTACAGGGACGTTTCATGACATTAATTTTTCGGCAGCAAAAGTAACTAATTTACTATTGGTAAACGATTGCTTTTAAATTTGCAGAAAACAAATTTTGTCAGTTGTTATATATACCCTTTTCCTGTACGTATATCGGTTAGGAATAGCAATCACTT
The DNA here is from genome assembly GCA_036384555.1 of Niabella sp. Lineage (GTDB taxonomy): Bacteria > Bacteroidota > Bacteroidia > Chitinophagales > Chitinophagaceae > Niabella. The sequence goes on from DASVMC010000308.1 coordinate 10,673, forward strand.
CGGTATTCAATAAAAAAGCGGGGCTGTGGATTTCCGGAAGAAAGCGCTTAGCCGCATGGCTGCATCAGTCTTTTGATAATAATCAGGCGCCTGTGATCTGGATGCACTGTGCCTCATTGGGTGAATTTGAACAGGGACGCCCGGTCTTGGAAAGTCTCAAACAGCAGCATCCCCGTCATAAAATACTGCTTACTTTTTTTTCCCCTTCCGGCTATGAGGTCCGCAAAAACTACCCTCATGCGGATTGGGTCTGTTATTTACCCCTCGATACTCCGGCCAATGTAAAGCAGTTCCTGGATCGGGTACGGCCAGAATTGGCGATCTTTGTAAAGTATGAATACTGGTATCACTTCCTTCACCAGTTGAGCCAAAGAGGGATCCCCGTTCTGCTCATCTCCGCGCTTTTCAGAGAAAATTCCATTTTCTTCAAATCCTACGGAGGGTTCCAGCGGAAAATGCTTCAATTCTTTAATCATATTTTTGTGCAGGACGCTGCAAGCAAGGAACGGTTAAGCACAATAATACCGGCGACAAAGGTGACGGTTGCCGGCGATACAAGATTTGACCGTGTTGTACAAATTGCTGATCAGTTTACTTCCTTACCCTTAATAGACCGTTTTGTAGCGGGTAAACCATTTATCCTCGTTGCCGGCAGCACCTGGCTGGAAGATGAAAAGAACCTGGCCACATACCTAAATAAAAATAAAACTAATTCATCATTAATAATTGCACCTCATGAAATTAATAAAGGACATATTAACGAAATAATGAACTGGTTTCCGGACGCAGTATTGTATTCAACCCTCGAAGAGGAGGCAGCTTATGATCGTTCTGTTTTAATTATTGACAATATCGGCATGCTTTCCAGGCTTTATCATTACGCGTCCGTTACCTATATCGGAGGGGGCTTCAATAAATCAGGCATCCACAATACCCTGGAAGCGGCTGTCTTTTCCAAGCCGGTAATTTTCGGACCTAATTATGGAAAATTTTCGGAGGCAATAGCATTAATAGAAAAAGGAGGTGCCTTTTTTTATTCATCTGAAAATGAACTAAATAATAGAATAGATAATTTAAAAAATAATCCTTCTTTTTTAGAAGAATGCGGACAACAAGCCGATGCTTATGTGCAGGCAAATACCGGAGCAACAGCAATCATACTCAATTATGTTGCAGCAAACCTGCGGTAGATCAGCCGGTCGAAATATTCCACATCGCCGTTATTGATCCAGCCCAGCTTGGTTTTCAGCTCCCGTGTTACCCAATATTCCGCCTGATCCAGT
>DASVMC010000309.1:0-9229 GCA_036384555.1 Niabella sp.
TTATAATTTATTATATGACCGCATTTCCGGAACGGATATACGGAAATCGGTATGGTTCCCTATGGCAGTTGTTCCTTCTGTAACCCCGCGCCCTCTTGTGCCACCTTCCACAAATTCAAAATATGCCAATTATATGGCGAATAAGTTTATTGTTACGGATCCGCAAACAATAGGGGAAAGGGACATTCCTTTTATGCGGCTTCCTGAAATGATGCTGATTGAGGCCGAGGGTTATGCCCGTGCGGGCGGGCATGATGCAGAAGCAGCGGATGCCTTATATCCTTTGGCGCACCAGCGCGATCCCAATTACCAGAAGTCGGCCAATACCGGTGAAAATTTAATTGATGAGATCCTGTTCCAGCGCAGGGTTGAATTGTGGGGGGAAGGATTCCGGTTTTTAGATTTAAAAAGACTGAATATGCCGCTGGACAGAGGACCTGCTCCCCGCCCCGGTTATAACCAGGGTAATTGGTCAAACAGTATGACTTCCATGCCGGCGAATGTGGATCCACTGGCTTCCAACTTTAATATGTATGGCAATGGTACCGTAATAGGTGAGGCCAACCGTTACCGTGCAGCCGATAGTAATGATTGGCAATGGGTATTGCCCGAAAGTGAAATACAGCTGAACCCGCTTTGTGTGCAAAACCCTTTGTAAGGACACGCAGGTGTCAGGACGGATTGTTATTTAATAAAGATTTTTTTGGATTATTTAAATCGTTTATGGTGAAAAGAAAAATTATCGGGTCGTTTTTTTTACTGACTGTTTTTGTACTGAATACCGTTGCGCAAAAGATCACCTCACCCAAAGAATTTTTTGGCTTTAATATAGGGGACAGCTATCAGCTGGCAAATTATACGCAAACGGAACAGTATTTTCAATTGATTACGAAGCAGTCTGACAGGGCCTTAATCACCGGGATCGGTAAAACGGAAGAAGGACGGACCCAATATATGATGATCGTCTCTTCGCCGCAGAACTTAAAGCAGTTAAATGAATACAAGCAGATCTCCCAGCAGCTGGCCAGAGCAGAAATAACGGCAGCTGAAGCAAGCCGGCTGGCGCAAAAAGGAAAAGCTGTGGTATGGATAGACGGGGGACTTCATGCTACGGAAACAGTAGGTTCCCAGCAACTGATCCAGTTATATTATGAGCTGCTGACGCGGAATGACGCGGAAATGAAGAATATCCTGGAGAATGTGATTATTCTTTTATCGGAAGTAAACCCCGATGGGCAGGAACTGGTAGCCAACTGGTATATGCAGGAAAAAGATTCCTCCAAAAGGAATATGATGATCCCGCGGGTTTACAATAAGTATATAGGGCACGATAATAACCGTGACTTCTATATGATGAACATGAAAGAAACACAAAATATCACGCGCCAGCATTACCTGGAATGGATGCCGCAGATCATTTATAATCATCACCAGTCGGGGCCTGCCGGTTCTGTGATTGCAGGGCCGCCGTATCGTCCGCCATTTAATTATGATTACGACCCGTTGCTGATGACCCAGATAGACGGGGTGGCTGCCTCAATGATCAACCGGCTGAATGTAGAAAACAAACCGGGATATACGCGGCTGGAAGGCTCTTCTTTTAACGGCTGGTGGGATGGTGGTTTGCGTACGGCACCCTATTACCATAATATGATAGGGTTGCTGACAGAGATTATTGGTAATCCCACACCTTCTTCTGTTCCCCTGGTGCCCAGACGTCTTTTACCGGACAATGCCACCCCTTTCCCTGTTATGCCACAGGCATGGACCTTTCAAAAGTCGATTGATTATTCCATGTCTTTGAATTACGGGGTTTTGGATTATGCGGCGCGTATGAAAGACAGGTTGCTCTACAATATTTATCAGATGGGGCGGAATTCCATACGAAAAGGATCTGAAGATACCTGGACCGTTCAGTCCTATAAGATTGATACGTTGCTGGCTGCTTATGAAAGAGATCAGAAGTCAGGCGCAGTAAAAGCCGAAAGTTCCGGAGGCAGGGAGCGCAATATACCTGTAAGTTACTTTGACAAATATATTAAGGCAAAGGCTTTAAAGGATCCCAGGGGATATATTATTCCGGCAGATCAGCCGGATTTTCCAACAGCTGTTACGTTTATAAATGCTTTACTGAAATCTGGTCTGAAAGTATTTAAAGCAATCGGTGAGTTCAATGTAGAAGGGAAGCGCTACCCCCAGGGGTCTTATATTGTTAAGACCAGCCAGGCATTCCGGCCGCACGTGTTGGATATGTTTGAGCCACAGAATTATCCCAATGATTTCCAGTATCCCGGCGGTCCACCCATCCGGCCTTATGATGTGACCGGTTGGACATTGGCTTTTCAAATGGGTATCCGGTTTGATCGGATTATGGAGGATTTTTCAGGACCATTTGAACAAGTACCTTACGGCGATCTGCAAACACCTGCAACCGTAGCAATTGCTCCGGGAAAAAACGGGTATTTTCTGAGTGCCGCCGTTAATAATTCATTTATCCTGGTGAATGATCTTTTAAAGGCAGGCGTTGAGGTATTTCGTGTAAAAGATGCTGTGCAGGAATTACCCGCCGGGTCTTTTTATATCCCTGCGAAAGGGTTTGCGGCAGTAAAAGCAAGCAATACCGGTCTGGGGGTTCCGGTGGTTACAGCAGCTGCTGTCCCCCGCGATAAGGAAAAGATAAACAAGGCCCGGATAGCGTTGTTTGACTATTATGGCGGCTCTATTCCCTCTGGCTGGGTACGCTGGTTGCTGGAGCAGTTTCACTACTCCTTTACGGTCATCTACCCTCAGGATATTGATGCCGGGAAGCTGAAAGAAAGGTATGATGTTATCCTCTTTATTAACGACGGCCTGCCTCCTGCAGACACAGCAGCCGCAGACCGGCGCAGAGCAGGTCCAAAGCCAGAGCGGGTTCCGGCGGAATACCGCAAAATGCTGGGCAGTTTCACCTTAGAAAAATCGCTTCCGCAGGTAAGCGCATTTTTAGAAAATGGGGGTAAACTGATCACAACGGGGAACAATACCGCGCTTGCTTACCACTTAAAGCTGCCTGTAACCAATGCCCTGGTAAAAACCAATAAAGGAGGAAAGGTCGTTCCATTGAAAGGGGATGAATATTATATACCCACCAGTATACTGGAGGTCAATATCAATACAAAAAGCACGGCAAACTATGGATTACCTGCTGCTACAGACATTGTGTTTAATAATAGTCCGGTTTTTAAATTAGCGCCGTCTGCGGATAATATTGAAGTAATCGCTTCGTTTGATCCGGCAAAAGAGGCATTAAGAAGCGGATGGGCCTGGGGGCAGTCGTATTTAAAAGGATGGATAGCTGCGTTTAAAGCAACAGTAAATAAAGGGGAGTTTTATGCCTTTGGCCCCGAAATTACTTTCAGAGGCCAGTCGCATGGCACATTTAAGATGCTGTTTAACGAATTATATAAATAACACTAATTGCTTTTTTGCAGGGTTCACTGATTAAAAACGACCAAATCCCGGTAATTGCCGGGATTTTTTATGCAGGTTTCGCATGCGTCATTAAAATAGGGCTTAGAACTGAAAAGTACTTCTCCATGCAGGTACATATCCTATGGCTTTCCTTAGTAATAATCACTTTAGAAACAGGTTAGGGCTGCGACTGGCTGCTGACTGGTAAGCTCAATGTAAATAATGTATCGCAATGGGCAAAACAAGTGCTTTCTTTAAATAGCGCCGTATTTTAATTTAGCCGGCTATATACAATCTGACAGATGGAACGGCTTGCATTGAGCGACTATATTGTTTTTCTGGTTTATTTTTTTATTGTAGCGTTATATGGGTGGTGGGTATACAGGAAGAAGCGAACCGGGAATGCAGGAGTTAAAGAGTATTTTCTTGCAGAGGGATCACTTACCTGGTGGGCGATCGGCGCTTCGCTGATTGCATCTAATATTTCTGCTGAGCAGTTTATAGGAATGAGTGGGTCAGGGTACAAATTAGGCCTTGCCATAGCATCATATGAATGGATGTCGGCGTTAACGCTGGTGCTGGTGGCCTTCCTGTTTATGCCGGTATACCTGAAGAACAAGATATATACCATGCCGCAATTTCTGTATACACGGTATAATGATACGGTTAGTATGATTATGGCTGTTTTCTGGTTGCTGCTTTATGTAATAGTAAACCTGACTTCTATTCTTTACTTAGGTGCCCTGGCTGTGAACAGCATCTCGGGTATCGACCTGTATAGCTGTATGGCCGGATTAGCCATATTTGCCATTATTATTGCCCTGGGAGGTATGAAGGTAATTGGCTATACAGATGTCATACAGGTTTTTTTTCTGATCCTGGGCGGCCTGGTAACGACCTGTCTGGCCTTGAACCTGGTTGCCGAACAATATGGTACATCGGGTATTGTAAAAGGATTTTTCCTGATGAAGGAAAAAGCGGGTGATCATTTTCATATGATCCTTACACCAAAGAATACCGGCTATGCCGATCTTCCCGGCCTGAGCGTGTTGTTGGGCGGACTCTGGATCGCGAATCTTAATTATTGGGGATGCAACCAATATATTACGCAAAGGGCACTGGGAGCAGACCTGCCTACAGCCAGGAGTGGAATCCTTTTTGCGGCTTTCCTGAAATTACTGATGCCGCTGATCGTTGTGTTACCCGGCATAGCAGCCTTTGTGTTAAATACAGACCCGGCGTTTAAGAGCCGCATGCTGGCAGGAGGAACTGTAAACCCCGACAGGGCCTACCCAGTGCTGTTACATTTGCTGCCTGCGGGATTAAAAGGCGTGTCTTTTGCAGCGCTTACAGCAGCAGTGGTTGCTTCTCTTGCCGGTAAGGTGAACAGTATTGCCACCATATTTACCCTGGATATCTATAAAAAGGTGATCCGGCCTGACGCTTCTGAAAAGCGTTTGGTCAGTGTGGGGAAATTGACAGTAGTCATCAGTATGCTTGTGGCGGTGATCATTGCTCCGCACCTGGGGATTGATAAAAAAGGCGGGTTCCAGTACATACAGGAGTATACAGGTTTTGTATCACCAGGCATTTTTGCTATGTTCCTGCTGGGTTTTTTCTGGAAAAGAACCACAAGCCAGGCTGCATTATTTGCTACTGTCGGCGGCTTCCTGCTATCCCTGTTTCTTAAATTCCTGCCGCTGGTAGCGGAGCTTTCCTTTTTAGGCCCCTCCGGGTTTGCAGTAAAAAATGAAAAGGGTCTTTACGAGATTCCTTTTTTAGACAGGATGGCAATCGTATTTGTGTTATGCCTGATAGGGATGTATTTTATCAGCAGGTATGGTAAGAAGGATATAGCTGCAAAAACTATGGTAGTGGATAAAAAGATGCTCCGGGCGTCTCCGGGCTTTATTGCCGGGGCGCTTATTGTATGCGGAGTACTGGTGGCTGTATATATGATGTTCTGGTAAGCTGCTAAGCGTTATGCTGAGCGGCAGCAGTAATCAACAAAAGGTGTGTAGAAAAATAATCGATAATGGAACAAGCATTAAGAAGCAGCCGCTGGTTCGGGCGGCAGGGGAAAGACGGATTTATATACAGGGCCTGGATGAAGAACCAGGGCAGGCCGGCCCATTTATTTGAGAACAGGCCGGTGATCGGTATTTGCAATACCTGGTCGGAGTTAACACCCTGCAATGGCCATTTCCGGGAACTGGCAACGGCGGTAAAGAATGGGATCTATGAAGCGGGTGGTTTTCCAGTAGAGTTCCCGGTTATGTCGCTGGGAGAAACGCTTATGAAGCCTACAGCAATGCTGTACCGCAACCTGGTGAGCATGGACGTTGAGGAGTCTATAAGGGCAAATCCTGTAGATGGTGTTGTGTTGCTGTGCGGCTGCGATAAGACCACGCCCGCGTTATTAATGGGAGCCTGTAGTGTGAACCTGCCAGCTATCGTTGTATCCGGCGGGCCCATGCTCACGGGCAGGTTCAGGGGGGCAGCGATAGGCACCTCCGATGTGTGGCGGTTCAGTGAATTGTTCCGGGCCGGAAAAATGACCCAGGAAGAGCTGGTAGCTGCCGAAGCCGGTATGTGCCGGAGCGCAGGACATTGTGCGGTTATGGGTACTGCATCTACCATGGCTGCAATGGTGGAGTCACTGGGACTTTCGCTGCCGGGCAATGCAGCTATTCCTGCCGCGGATGCGCGGCGGAAAGTGCTGGCTCATTTGTCTGGTATGCGCATTGTGGAGCTGGTCAATGAGAAAATACCATTATCAGATGTACTTACGAAAGAAGCATTTGAAAATGCAATTATAACAAATACCGCTATTGGAGGGTCTACCAATTTTATTATACACCTTATGGCGATCGCAGGCCGTATTGGAGTGCCATTGACGTTAGATGATTTTGAAAAAGTGGGTGCCGGTATTCCCCTGCTGGCAAACATTCAGCCTTCGGGCCGGTATTTTATGGAGGACCTGTTTTATGCCGGAGGTCTTCCCGCGGTAATGAAAGAGCTGGATGCTTTCCTGCACAAAGACTGCATAACTGTAAATGGCCATACAGTAGCAGAAAATTATGCAGATGCTGAATGTTATAACAGGGATGTGATCGCTCCTGCTACAGATCCGTTCAACCCGTTATCAGGTATATGGGTATTAAAAGGGAACCTGTGCGCCAATGGCGCCGTCATAAAACCTTCAGCAGCCTCACCCGGGTTACTGCAGCATATAGGAAAGGCTGTTGTCTTTGAGAATATTGAGGATTATAAAACCCGCATAGATGACCCTGCGCTGGAAGTAGATGAAAGCAGTGTGCTGGTATTGAAAAATGTAGGACCCAGGGGGTATCCCGGTATGCCGGAAGTAGGAAATATGGGCATTCCAAAAAAACTTTTGGATAAGGGAATAACGGATATGGTACGTATTTCGGATGGAAGAATGAGTGGTACCGGTTTCGGTACCGTGATCCTGCATGTATCACCGGAAGCAGCTATAGGCGGTATTATCGGTATTATAAAAAATGGCGATCTCATCACGCTGGATGTGCACGCACGCCTGTTGCATGTGCACCTGTCTGATGCAGAAATTACACAACGCCGGGCGGAACTGAAACCAGCAGCACTACCGGCAGATGAAAGGGGGTATACTCATTTATATCGCCAACATGTGCAGCAGGCGCATCTGGGCGCCGACTTTGATTTCCTGAATGGAATGTCTGGCAGTGAAGTAGTAAGAGATTCTCATTGAATCACTTGCTGGTAAAGATCTGCTTCGCGGGGCATATAAATGTTGCGGTATTCGAACGGGGTCTTTCCCGTAATGGCTTTAAACTGCCGGTTAAAGTAGGAAATATTACTGAACCCGCATTCAAAACAAATGCCGGCAATCGACATGTCTTTTTCAAGCAGCAGCTGAGTGCTGTGCGTAATGCGCACCTGGTTTACAAATTGCGAAAATGTTTTGTCTGTCCGCCGTTTGAAATAACGGCAAAAGGCCGCCTCATTCATAAATGCAAGAGAAGCCGCTACTTTGCTGCTTACCGCTTCCTTAAAATTATCAAATACGTACTTGAAGACAGATTCCAGTTTGCTTGCATCACCGCTGCCATGAAAGACTTTGGGAACTGTTTTGTTGATACGAATGACGTCGCTTTTGGGCAAAACGGATAGCTGATGCAGTAGCTGTAAAAGCAACAGCAACGCGTACATTTCTCCGCACCCGGTAAACTGGTAAAAGCAGGAACGTATCATGTCGTTTACTTCCAGCTTAAGTCCATGTTTCGAGTGATACAGTAATTCCCGGATCTTTGTCAGCTCGCGGACCTGGAAAAAATCCTTACCCAGAAAATCTTCTTTAAAAAAGAGCACGATGGCGTGTGCTATTTCACCGGTATCGGTAAAGGATTTTTCGTTGTAAAAGCAATGGGCAAAACCAGGGCCGAATAAATATACCTCACCGCCTTTAAAGTTCAATACCTTATTGCCGGCGTACAGCTTGCCATGGCTCCTGGCAATAAGAATGAGCTCATAGGAATCATGAAAATGAAAGGGAGATGTAAAGTGCGGCTGATGATATTCTTTAACAACGAAACTCATACCGGCGGCAGATGCCTGGTGTTGAAATATACTTTTCATAAACCTAAATTTAATAGATTAATTGCTAATAAGAGTGATAATGCTGTTAGAATGTAAATAGTGTACAATAAAGAGCAAATGGGGTGTTTTGTTTAGGGTGGACTGCAATTTATCTTTGTTCTGATGACAGCCATTGTATTAAACTGCTGTTACGATTGAATCGGCCGGTGTGTTACCGCCATAAAAGGTCTAACGAAAGCATGTATAAAAGATTTGAACAACAAACTGCTATTATTACCGGAGGAGCAGAAGGACTGGGAAAAGGTATTGCAAAGCGGATTGCAGAAGAAGGCGGCCGTGTGGTACTGCTGGATATTAATGATCAGTTACTGCAGCATACCCTGCAGGAAATGCAAATAATGTATCCTGATACGCTGGGGTATCGTGTGGATATTTCAGATGAAAGCCAGGTGCAAAAAGTATTCAATGAAATAGATGACATATGCGGAAGCGTGGAAATCGTGATCAATGCGGCTGGTATTGTAGGAGCAACGGGCACAAAGATTACGGCCTATACAGTTGAGGACTATGATCGTATTTATGCGGTAAACCTCAAGGGAGCTTTCCTGGTTACTAAAAACGCGGTCCGGCTTATGGAGCCGCAAGACTATGGGCGCATCCTGTTAATAGCATCTATTGCCGGTAAAGAAGGAAATCCCTTTATGGCAGGGTATTCTTCAACAAAAGCCGGTGTGATCGGGCTGGTAAAGGGCGTGGGGAAAGAGCTTGCCACAACGGGGATTACCGTGAACGGGCTGGCACCGGCGGTGATTAAAACGGCTATGAATGCGCATACTGCGCCTGAGCAACTAGCCTATATGACCAGCAAAATTCCAATGAACAGACTGGGTACCGTTGAAGAGGTGGCAGCCATCTCAGCCTGGATCGTTTCCCGTGAAGCCAGTTTTAATACCGGGGTCATATTTGATCTTTCCGGCGGAAGAGCAACCTATTAGAAAAATTTATAAGAAGCGACAGCATGGGATATGAAAGGACAACCAATAAAAATGTAGTTATTCTGGGCGGATCTTCTGGCATTGGCAGGGAAACTGCGCTACGGTTTGCAAGGGAAGGGTGGCAGGTGATCATTGGTGCGCCAGATTCCTGCCAGATTCAGAAAGTGCTCCGGGAATTAAAGGGA
>DASVMC010000310.1:0-3800 GCA_036384555.1 Niabella sp.
AAAAAAAGAGAAGATTCTAAATATGATGGATCATTCATAAATCAAAGATAGTCTTAAGACACCTGCCTAGTCAAAGCCAAGCGATGCTACTTCTGTCGAATTCGGATGAATTGATTTATAAATACCAACATAAGGTAAGGGTAATTAACGTTTTATTGAATCCACTTGGATCTCAAGGATATTAGTGCCACACGTAAAGAGTGTGGTACTTCCCGTTATCGCTCGCGATTATTTCTCGAGGTGTTGTCAGTATATCCTACTCATGTAATGAATACAGTAGTTACAAGACAAAGCTACTTTTAAAAAGATTAGTTCATTTTAGTGGCTGGCAAGAATGCCCCCCGATCTCAACACAATTAACCACTTCACTTCTATTAAGCGCAAAGACATTTTGAAAGACGTGCTTACCAAATGATGAAGGTATTAACAGAAAGTGGCCATAAAGTCATCAATGTAGATAATATCAACATTAAAAAAGCCAATACTGACCGCTATGGTCGGGCAACAGAAACATCTATGGAATACGGGTTTGTGTCAACTCGTGTTGCGCGGAAAAACACGATTAATGACAATAGTCAACAAACTTTAAAAGCAGCCAATCAGGACAAGATCAAGTTTCATTAGAATAAATCAAACCCAATTAATAAATCAAAATCAGACGATATAAAATAGCTTTCAGATTGTGTATTTCCTAAAATGAAAAAACCTGTGAGCTTCCTTAAATCCGGCAAGAACAGTTTGGAGTTAACAACGAAAAAATTTGTTCCTTGTAAACTTTAAATACAAATGAAAAAGGGCTTTATAGAAAGCCAGGTAGGGGCGGCAATTTAGAAGCAAGAGCGTGGTATTGCAGTTAGGGATATTTACCATGTGATAGATATCAGCGATGCGAACTTTTTATAACTGGAAGGCGAAGTATGATGGTATAGATGCGAGTGATGTGACTAGGATGAAAGAACTGGGGAAAGAAAATGTCGAGGTGAAAAGATATTTGTGGACATGAGTCTTAAGAACCGTTCGATGAAAATTTTAACATCTCAGGAAAAAACAAAGGCTGTTGATTGTTTAATAATAGATAGGCTGCTAGGTAACCGAATGGCATGTGAACTTGTAAGCATATTCCGAACTAGCTATCAGTATAAAGCAAAACTCAAGGACGACACAGCACGACAAAACGCGTTAACAGATTTTACTACAAAACATTCTGCCAGAACGGTGAAGCAGTCACTGAAAGTTCCTTCAACGCCTAATCAAGTCTGGAGTATCGACTTTATGAGTGATCGCTTTATTGAGGGCCGTTGGTATTGGTTATTCAATGTTGTAGGCGATTTTAACAGGGACTCATTTGACTATTAAGGTTGATATATCGCTGCCTTCGTTGCGTATTATAAAAATGTTGGAGATACTGATAAAACACAAAGGCATACCGACAACTATCCGTTGTGATAATGCCCCTGAATTTATATTCCTTAAACTTGAGTAGAGGTGTACCGAAAAGGCAAACAAATATCCTTATAATTTATTCAGCTAGGCACGTGCAGAGTGCTTTTATCGAAAGAAAAAATGGGAGTATATGACGAGAGTTGCTGAATGACTATCTATTCTATAGTCTGTCCGAAGTGTGGGAAAATGCGAAGATTTTAGAGCCGATTATAGCACCGAACTATCTCGCAAATCCCTTGGTTACCTTTCCCCGATAAAATACTGGGAACTTAATGGAACAGCTTTATCCACTAACGGCTAACGGAATCCCTTCACCTATTGCAGCGGCGCAAAACAAAAAGAATATTACATTTGAAAACTCTAACCGAGGCCTGTGTTAAATTAAGAAGAACCTATAAACTGTCTCAATTCTTTTTGAGACGGCTTTTTTGGCATTAGATTTTTGAGCCGAAACAATTTTAATTTTTCAAAAAAATAATAATACTAATATACTAAGACAGCCGATTGTAGTAAACAATTTCGTAGATTACTTTAGTTTATCTACTAAACTTTTATAGTCCAAAATAGAAATCACTTTTTGAGGGGTGGTCATTTATAATTATTTTCATGGAAACAATATTATTAAATGAAGACATGGTTAAAAAAAATACTACCGCATATACTAAGTATTATAGTGTTTTTATTAGCGTCAATACTTTTTTGTAAGCCTGTTTTGGATGGGAATGAATTGCAGCAGCATGACATTGTTGGCTGGAAGGGCGCAGCACAGAACGCATATGATGTGAAAGCAAAAACAGGAAAAATGCCTTTATGGAACACCCACCTGTTTAGCGGCATGCCGAATTACCAGATTGCAATGGAAGGGAAATCGGTGCTTCCGGATATGAACAGGATTTTTGGCCTGGGTTTGCCGGAGCCTGCTAATTTTTTATTTATTGCCTGTATCTGTTTTTATATCCTGGGCATTGCACTGGGGTTAAACCCCGTTGTTGCTATACTGGGCGCGCTGGCATACGGCTTTTCCACCTATAACCCCGTCATTATTTCGGCAGGGCATAATACAAAAATGCTGGCTATCGGGTATATGCCTTTGCTGTTAACCGGTATCCTGCTTGTTTTTAAAAAGCGCTACTGGGTTGGGCTGGCAGTAGCCACGCTTGGCGCTTACCAGGAGCTTATGTCCAACCACCCGCAGATCAATTATTATTTTTTCATTATTGCCGGGGTGCTAACGGTATTTTACGTGGTTAAATGGGTAAAGGAAAAGGACTTTAAACAAATAGGTATTGCTGTTGTGTTGTGCGGGATAGCAGCGGCTGTCGGCCTGGGTGCTTATTACCTGACTTTTGCCACCACAAAAGAATACACGGATTATACCATGCGTGGAGGAAGATCTGTGGAAATACAGGGGGACCAGGTAAAAGAGGCCAAAACTACTGGGCTGGACCAGGACTATGCGTTTTCCTATAGTATGAAAATGCCGGAGCCCTTGGTTATGCTGATGCCTGAAGCATATGGAGGAAGCAGCGGGGAGCCTCTGAAGGACAAAGCTCAGGAAAAAATAGTGGAAAGACTGGTGGCTCTTAACATTCCGCAACTTAACGCTGTTGCGCCGCAAATGGTTGCACAAATTCCCGGCTATTGGGGGGGAATGGTCAAGCCGGGTGAGTCCACATCCGGCCCCCCTTATGTAGGAGCCATTATCTGCCTGCTGGCGCTGGTAGGCTTTGTTATAGTAAAAGGCCCTGTAAAATGGGGGCTTTTAAGTGCGACTGTACTGGCAATTATTATGAGCTGGGGCAGCTATTTTACCGGTTTTAATGAATTCCTGTTACATAACCTGCCATTATATAACAAGTTCAGGGCACCATCAATGACACTGGTGATACCCGAATTAACACTGGTGGTTATGGCGGTTGTTACTGCGCAACGGGTTTTCTTTTCAGCTGATGGCAGGAAGTTGGTGCAGCAAAATTTTAAAAAAATACTGTATGCGATTGGAGGTTTGATTGTTTTCCTGGGACTGGTATATATCGGGCAGTCGTATACCTCGGGTTACGATGAAATGCTATCTGGTCAATTACCGGATCAAATTAAAGTGGTTTTGATTAATAGCCTGAAATCCGAAAGACAATCTGTATTTCTTGGGCAGATTTTGAGAACAATATTGTATTCTGCGTTAATTACAGGTATAATCTATCTGTATATGAAAAGCAAATTAAAACCTGTTTTGAGCGTTTTAATTCTGGGGGTGATTGTATTCATTGATTTATGGTCAGTAGATAAAAAATATCTTCCGGATGAGGCTTATTCCCCTAAAGAAACGGGGGATTCCCAGGTGTTTGTAAGGAGTAAAA
>DASVMC010000311.1:0-4214 GCA_036384555.1 Niabella sp.
CGGCAACCTGCTTAAGTGCTGGATAAAAGCATAGAAAGCGGTATCAGTTTATAAAACAAGAACTAAAAAACAGATGAATACTACCATAACCACAGCATTGAAGAACCGCTGTAAAGATACCTGCGAATTATGCAGCACAGAAGCTGCTGCTATTGCTTATGCGGTCAGCCCAAAGAATAATGATCATATAGAAAATGAAGTAGCGCTCTGCAGTACCTGCCTGGCAGCGCTTGACGACAAGACGGCTGCATTACACTGGCAATGCCTGGCCGGCAGCATCTGGAATACGGAGCCAAGCGTACAGGCGCTCAGCTACAGGATACTCTATCAGTTTAAAGAAGAGGACTGGGCCAGGGACATCAGCAACGGTGTTGAGCTGGAAGAACCGGTCGTTCACTGGGCACTGACCGCCTTTGAGGAAAAGGATGCTCACAGGGACAGCAACGGAAATGAACTGCAGCACGGAGACACCGTGGTACTGACACAGGGCCTGAATGTAAAAGGCACCAATTTTACCGCACCTAAAGGCACCATTGTACGGAAGATCCGGTTGGTTCCGGACAATACGGGGCAAGTTGAAGGAAAGATCAATGAGCAAACGATTGTGATCCTTACAAAGTTTGTGCGTAAATCCTGAGGGCTATGTTTACGCCGGAATTATTTACAACGTTAAAAAGCTATAGCCGCCGGCAATTGGGTAAGGACCTGATGGCGGGTATTATTGTAGGTGTTGTGGCCTTACCGCTGGCGATAGCGTTTGCTATTGCTTCCGGCGTTTCCCCGGAAAAGGGATTGTTTACTGCCGTCATTGCGGGTTTTATCATTTCTGCCCTGGGTGGCAGCTGTGTGCAGATTGGCGGGCCTACCGGTGCTTTTATTGTTATTGTGTACGGCATTGTGCAAACCTATGGCGTTAACGGGCTGATCATAGCTACTTTTATGGCAGGTATTATGCTGGTGCTGATGGGGTTTGCACGCCTGGGTGCTGTAATAAAATTTATTCCCTACCCGCTGATCACAGGTTTTACCAGCGGTATTGCGCTGATCATTTTTGCAGCACAGGTGAAAGACCTGCTGGGGCTGCAGATGGGCAATGTTCCGGCCGGTTTTATTGAAAAATGGATTGCCTATTTCAGGCACCTGGGCACTATTAATATTTATGCAGTACTTACAGGGCTTGTTACCATCCTGTGCATCTGGCTTTGCCCTAAAGTGATCAAAAAAATACCGGGTTCACTGGTGGCGTTACTGCTTACAACAGCTGCCGTTCATTTGTTGCACCTGCCGGTGGAGACCATCGGTTCCCGTTTTGGTCAGATCGCTTCAGCGCTGCCTGCGCCGTCTATTCCCTCTTTGAATTATGCTACTATAAAAAATATGGTACAGCCTGCGTTTACGATAGCCTTGCTGGGGGGCATCGAATCACTATTATCTGCAGTAGTGGCTGATGGCATGATCGGCGCCCGCCACAAATCCAATATGGAGCTGGTAGCACAGGGAACAGCGAATATCTTTTCCTCTCTGTTTGGCGGTATTCCGGCTACCGGGGCTATTGCGCGTACCGCCACTAATATAAAGAACGGGGGACGCACGCCCTTAGCCGGTATAGTGCATGCGCTTACGCTGCTGATCATTATGCTTTTTGCCGGTAAATGGGCAACACTGATACCAATGTCAACACTGGCCGGAATATTAGTAGTTGTGGCGTACAATATGAGCGAATGGGAAAGTTTTATTGCGGTGTTAAAGGGGCCTGAAAATGACCGGGTAATACTGCTGGCCACCTTCCTGCTAACCGTTTTTGTTGACCTGACGGTGGCTATAGAAATAGGAATGATACTGGCTGCGTTCCTTTTTATGCGGAACATGATCCGCAGCAGCAAAGTACGCCGCCTGTTAACAGACGACGAAGAGGATGATGCGGTAACGGCTATACAGCTCCCTGCCGGACTTGAAGTTTTTGAAATTTCGGGTCCTTTGTTTTTTGGTGCCGCTTATAAATTCAGGGAAGCGCTGAAGTTTATTGATCACCCGCCAAAAGTGCTCATCATCAGGATGCGGCAGGTGCCCATTATTGATGCAACCGGGATTAAGACGATCCGCGAAATTCATAAAGACGCGGTAAAGCACGGCACAAAACTTATCCTGTCGGAAGTAAACAGCGAACAGGTCATTGAAGAACTGAAAACAGCAAGACTCCTGTTTGCCATCGGGAAGGCGAATGTAACGGCCAGTTTTGAAAAAGCAATACAAAGGGGTACCGGTTGCTTAACGGAATAACAACGCTGCGGCGGCTCCCTTTTTACAGGAAGTTGTAAGAATAACAATCATACATTGAAGCGCGTAGAAGAATTACCGCTGCATTTGTTCAATGGCCTTCCACCCTTCCGGTGTAATACCCATAATTTCGGTAACAACACCCAGCGGTTGATAAGTATCAAAGAAAGCCATGCGTGCAATAGGATGGTCTACCTGGCTGATGATTGCATATCCTTGCTCCTTCAGATCGCTGGTAACCCGTTCAAAGTCGTTTACCGGCAACCGGAAGGCCAGGTGTTGTGTGCCGCCTGCGGGATACCGCTCCAGGTAGTCGTGAAACATACTTTGACCGGAAAGAGGCTGCACTAGCTCAATGAAAGTGCCGCCGTTATAGGTTTGAGTGGTTAACCAGTCGCCGTCTGCAATTGCTCCGTAATAGCTCATGTTCAGATCCCGGGCACGCACATGTGCCGGCGGCGGAAAGCCTGCAACGCCCAGGGCGGCTGATAGGAATTGCACCGCGGCATGAATATCCGGCACTACCCATCCGATCTGGGCCAGTTCAAGACCCGTCAGGGTATTGTTAATGCTGTTCATCTTTTACGCGTTTAGTAACTGAACAAAATTAAAACAGGCGGGCAGTATACAGTGGGGGTATTTCCGTCAATAGAAATACCCTTTGCGACTAATTACCGCTTTGTATACAGGATATGAGCGTTTGAATATCCTGTTCTGTATTATGATCATGAATGCTGATGCGTACAATGCCGTTACGGCCGGTAGTAATAATATTGTTTTGCGCCAGGAGCTGATGCAATCCCCGCTCTTCTTTTAGAACAACGATGGAACAGCGGTTTTCCCAATTGGCAGGCCCTACCAGTGTTACCGGAAGATGGGGGATCTGATCCAGTAATAATTTTGTAAGCCGGGTATTATGTGCTTCAATCCGGGCCAGCCCGGTTTTATTTTTTTCTTCAATGGCTTTATTGAGAATCGTAAAGCCAAACATGTTTAAACTTCCGGGCTCATAATTGGCGACGCCGCTGTCAAAATCAAAACCCGCATCCGTCCTTTTAAGCGTACCGCTGTTAAAGCCGGTTATTTTAGCAGGATAACGACGGGCAAATGCTTCATTTATATAAAGGACTCCGGTACCAAAACCGGCATTCATCCACTTGTAATTACTGGCTATCAGAACATCCGGGTCCGCAATGGGGATCTGCATAGCGCCCAGGCTTTGCGTGGCATCTATAATACTCAGCACCTGGTACTGTCTGCAAATAGCACAAAGTGCTGCTATATCCAGTTTAAACCCGCTTTGCCATTGTACATGGCTGATGGCAACCAGATCAATCTGCTGCTCCTTAATGATGGATTCGATCTGGTTAAGGTCGATCGTAAACCCATCAATGTCGTCGATCCAGACAATATTAAAATGGTTGATTACAAACGGCGCATAAACGGATGGGAAATCTTTTTTATAGAGTAATACTTTTTCATTGCCGTTCAATGCCTGCACAATACCGTTCAGCGCATAAGAGCAATTGGGCACCAGGGCAATGTTGGCGGGTGCGGTGCCCATAAAATCCGCTACCTGCTGTTTTATTTGTAACACGCCAGCGTCACGCCAGTGCTCGGCGGTGGCGGAGCTGTTCTGTTCAAATCCCTGGTACAATCGGGTGCCGGCTTCTAAAACGGTTGGCGGAATAAGGCCGCAGCCGGCAGTATTGAGGTAAACAGGTTCTTTGTTTTCAGGCATTGTTGCTTTTGGGTAAAAATACAATTAATACCTTTTAGATATTAAGGTATGTTCAATAAGCAATGTCGTGGTGAGGCACTGATGACTGCAGATCAAGTCCTTTAAACCCGAACATTCGAATGGCAAAAACGAATGTCATGGTGAACCTGACGAACCATGAGCAGCAATAAAAAGCACTCTTCGTCAAGCTCAGAGT
>DASVMC010000312.1:0-2831 GCA_036384555.1 Niabella sp.
GTGGATAACAATTGACTTTTTTGCATCTTTGTGTATGCCCAATTCCTAGTTGCAGTTTAAGCAGTTTGTGGTGCAGCAGGAAGGCTGCTCTATGAAAGTGACTACAGATGTCTGTCTTTTCGGAGCCTGGACTGCCGGTCAGCTCACCGGCAGATATGAGCGGCTCCTGGATATTGGTACCGGTACAGGCCTGCTGAGCTTAATGATCGCTCAAAGCAACAAAGTGCCTGTTGATGCTATTGAAATACAGGAAACGGATTGTGCACAGGCTGTAGCAAATGTAGCGGCCAGCCCGTGGAACCAACAGATAAAAGTGCTTTGCGGCGATGTGTTGCAGTACAATGCTGCTGCCTTGTATGATGTCATCGTTAGTAATCCTCCTTTTTATGAAGCTGATCTGAAGGGCGCCACGACAGGCAAAAATATCGCGCATCACAATGACGGGCTGTCGCTGTATGACCTGGCGGGGGTTATAAGCCGGCAATTAAAACCCGATGGCTCATTCTTTTTATTGTTTCCTGCCAAAAGGGAGGAAGAGCTGGAAGATCAGCTACACGGCTGCGGCCTCTTTATCAATAAACGTTGCCGGGTGCAGCAAACAACTGCACATGCTCCTTTCAGGGTTATGATAAAAGGTTCCTTCAGCAAGGAGGCAACAGAACAGCAAACGATCCTGATCCGTGACGGGGAGGAATATGCACCGGCATTTAAAGCACTGCTGAAGCCCTATTACCTGCATTTATGATCAGGGCAGCCGGTCGGCCAGGGATTTCAGGTCCGGCAGTTGCAGATCAATATACAGATGTGGCAACAACTCCGGTTTATTGGTGGTAGTAAGGTAAACGGTGCGCATTCCTGCGTTTCTTCCAAATTTCATATCGGACAGGTTATTACCTACCATTATTGATTTTGACAGATCGATATCGCTGAAATCTTTGACCGCCTGTAAAGCCATACCAGGATTGGGTTTGCGGAAAAAATCGGTTGCGTCTACTGCGGTGGCATAATAGATCGCAGGAATATGACCACCGGAATCTTTTATTGTCCCGCCCAGCAATTCATGTATGGCGTGTAATGCACTTTCGTCCATCAGCCCACGGCCAATACCGCGCTGATTGGTAATGACGATAACATGCCTGAAATAACGGGTGAATTTGCTGATAGCTTCAGGTGCGCCTTTGCAGAATTCAAATTCTCCTTTGTGTAATACATAGTTGCCCGGGCGTTCTTCATTGATGACCCCGTCCCGGTCCAGAAACAGGGTCCAGTCCTTTGTGACACCGGATAGCTCAAACGGTTCCGGCTGAAAGTCTTCACCGGCCTTCTTATAATCGGCCGGAATACCGATGTCTATAAAATAGCCTTCTTCAACTGACCCGCAGAATTTTCCTTCGCCAACATACTGTTCCAGGTATTCCTTTTCAAAAGAGAATTTTGACGGGAACTGTTTTGCAAGGAATTGCGACCTGCTTATCAGGTAAACCCCGGCATTGATCAGTCCCTCATCATAATACTGCTTTTCTTTAAAGCTGGTAATATGCTCATCGGCATCCAGGGTGACCACGCCGTACCGGTCAAAGTGCAGCATTGGCTTTAAGGCCAGCGTACAGGCTGCTTTTGCTGCCTCATGCACCTGGTACATTTTATCAGCAGTAAAAGTAAAAAAGCTGTCACCGTTAACTACCAAAACATGTTCTCCTTCCGCTTTTGTTAAAGCCAGGTGAATAGCGCCTCCTGTTCCTAACGGCTCGTCTTCCACGCAGCATTGATATTGCAGGGTTGGAAATTCTTTTTGCAGGTAGGCTTCTATGACCTCGTGCCTGTAGCCAAGGCTGAAGATAAAGCGTTGGATTCCCTGCCTGCGCAGGTAATTGATTACATAATAGAGAAAAGGCCGCCCCGCAACGGGCGCCATGCATTTGGGCAGATCCGGTACTGCTTCTCTTAAACGGGTACCCAACCCCCCGGCAAGCAGGATCGCTTCCTGTGCATTTTTCCAGTTTCCTTCCAGGCGTTTCTGAAGCATTTGTTAATAGTTCATGGTTGATTGTTCATAGAACAATGCTGTAAATAGCGATTAACTATTGACCGGGTCGTTGAAATATTTTTCTTCTACCAGCTGGCAAATACTATGTCCCAGCAGCATATGACATTCCTGTATACGGGGCGTATCAGATGAAGGGATATTAATAAGATAATCACTGGTGGTTTTTAGAATACCGCCGGTAATACCTGTAAAGCCAATAGTAAGCAGTCCTTTTGTTTTGGCCTGTTCAAAAGCCTTAACAATATTAGCTGAATTGCCCGAGGTGCTTAAACCAATCAAAACATCGCCTTTTTTACCGATACCGTCAATGATACGGGAATAGATAAGCTCAAAGCTGTAATCATTTGCAACTGCGGTAAGATAGGAGGTGTTGCAGTGTAAGGCCTCTGCCGGCAGGGCTTTCCGGTCCTTATAAAAACGGCCGCTGAATTCTGCTGCCAGGTGCTGTGCATCAGCCGCGCTGCCGCCATTACCACAAAAGTATACACTGTTGCCGTTTTTAAAAGCATTTACAATAAGGTTGACCACCTGTTCTACTGTCTGTAAAAGCGCTTCGTTGTCCAGTACCTGTTTTTTTACATCAATGGATGCTTGTACCAGTTGTTTTATCTGATCATTCATAGTTTATACCGTCCAGGTTTTTAATCCGTGTTTTACAAATTGATAGGTACGATGTGTGCCGCCAAATTGCTGAAGGCTTTCCCGCACCCTGTATTTTGTATTGCCGGGGCAATAAAAGATCATAAAACCGCCGCCTCCGGCTCCGCTGATCTTTCCACCGGAA
>DASVMC010000313.1:0-8630 GCA_036384555.1 Niabella sp.
TTTTACGTCCAGCCCCAGCACATTTAAAATGGGTTCGCCTAAAAACAGGAACAGGATCATCAACGACCCGGCAATCAGCGTAACCCGGAATTCCCGGATGCCTCCTACCTTGTTTTTTATGGATATCAATATAGGAATGGAACCAATAATATCAATAATGGCAAAAAGGGTAAATGTTACCGTCAGAATAGCCTTATAGTTTAATGAATCCATTTTTTGGAGCAAAGGTAGTTGTTGCTGTGAAAAAATGATTCATACGGAACTACTTATTAAAAAGCAACCAGCAGCAGGCAGTTGCTCCGGTCTTTACAAACTGCAGCGGCCGGCCGCTTAAAGCAGTGAATTTCTTGCAGAGAAAGATTCGCAAAATTGGATGGCTATATATATAAAGACATAGTTGTTTTATAACTGGAACCGGATGCCTGCATTAAAGGCCCGTTTCCATACTGAATAGCCATATGTTTCATAATAATTTGCGTTCAGCAAATTAGTCACCTGCACAAATAGTTTAATCTGGCTTTTCCGGAAACGGTATTCAGCATAGGCATCCCATAAGACGTAGGAAGGAAGGCTGACGTTCTCCGTACTGTACGTTTTATCATTATAGTAAAGATCTCTTCCCTTACTGTAATAATTGATACTGGTGCTGATATAGAGCGGTGACCATACCTGGTACCCGACATTCGCTCCAAAACTGTTTTTAGGCCGTTTGAATAAATTATTATAGGTAGTATCGCTTCCATTCCCGTTTGTTGTTGTTACATTTCCTTCCACAAAAGAATAGAACAGTTTTACAGATAACGGATCAATAGGTTTCAGGGTTGCTTCAATTTCGATCCCATGATCCTTCTGCCGATTATAATTGGTGTATACGTAATTCTGATCATACGTAATAATATTTTTTGTATTTCTCAGAAAGCCGACTACCCGCGCATCCATCCTTTTATCGGTGCTGGTATACTGAATACCGCCTTCAAGTGTATTGGATGTTTCCGGCTTTAAATCGGGATTTGCTCCGTAAGTACCGTATAATTCAGATAAAGAAGGTGTTCTGAATGCCGTCCCCCAGTTTACAAAAAATTTAAGCTGGTCATTGATCAAATAGGAAGGATTAAGGGTATAGGTAAAATTGTTCCCGTATTTTGAATGGTTATTAAGCCTTCCGCCCGCTTCAAAATGAAAACCGCCCATGTTCCTGAGGAAAACCAGCGCATACGGGCTGATGACCTTTACTGTGGTATCGGCGGTCTGCGGGTTGGGAGCTTTCATTTCAAATTCATCATATCTTACTCCAAAAAGCGTTTGTACATACCGGTGCAGATCGAAGCGGGCATACAGCTCTGCCGTTTTTTTAGTGCCTTTATAATTGGCAGGGTAGGCTCCGCCATAATTCCTGTTCACCTCGTCGTATGAAAACAAACCGGTAATACTGCCGTTCCTAAGCTGGTATGAGCCCTGGCTCTCCGCAGTAAGCAATCCCGATGTGAATTGATTGGTTGCCGGCAAAAATGCGCCGTCAGCATAGCTGCCTCCAAACCGGGAGTAACGGAAAAAGGGTTTAAGATGAAAATGATCGGTTACGGCACCATCAATATCCATACTAATGGCATTTAACAGCATACCATTATTAGGAAAGTTTTGGGTGCCCAGGGTATCCCTGGCTTCTGAAATACCGCGGGTTTCATTATGCACAAATGAAACATTGTAAGAGGATGCTCCCAGGCCTCCGTATAAGCCGGCATTGGCTTTAAGCATACGGCGCGAGCCATAAGAAAGGCCTCCATACAGGTTAGCGGGTTTGCTTCCGCCTTTTTTGGTGATGATATTAATGACTCCGGCAATAGCGTCAGTACCATACAAAGTGCTTTGGGCACCTTTTACTATTTCAATGCGTTCAATGTTTTCAACGGGCAGCATCCTTAGATCAAAGGCGCCTCCTACACCTGTAGGATCATTGACGGGAATGCCATTGATCAGAATGACCGTATAGCCATTAGCCGCGCCGCGTATAAAAACGCTTTTATCTTTTCCCGGATTGCTGCCGGCACCATTGATAATAATGGCTGCCTGTTCGTTTAAGATCTGTGAAAGGTCTTTGCCTCCCTGTTTATCCAGTTCATCTTTTGATATAATGGTGACTACTTTCCCTGTTTCACTTAACTTCTTTGGGAACCGGGTGGCGGTAATGGTCACATCATTAAGCAAGGTTGTATCTTCTTGCGCCCACAATACACTGCTGCATAAAACAGCAGCCACAATTAAAATCTTTTTTTTCATTTCAATGATTTTTAGTGGCTGCCTCCGGTGGAAATAATAGTAGAATGCTTCAGTAAAGCAATGGTTGTATTGCCTGACAATTGTGCTGATCTGTTACTTTTCTCCCGAAAGCCCAACATTGTTTTCAAATGAAATCTGGCAGGTCTTCTGGCTCGGTTTTACTTTAATGCCTTCCCATGGTGTCCGCACCACAGTGGTAATTATTAAAGCCGCTTATAACTCCTGTCAGGGAGTTACAGCCTCCTTACAGCTACGGGGATAGCGCCGGATTTACACCGGCTTCCCTTTTCATGGCGCCGCAGCGCCAACCAAATTTGCTGCAAATGTAAGGGAAGCTTGATGATTTTTTTTAAGTTTGACTATGGTTGTGAACCGAAATACGATCCTGGTAACCGCCCATGTGCTGGGCTGGGTGCTGGGTCTGGGCCTTATTCTTATATTTATTGAATCAGGTTCTTTTGGTGTTGGCCGGTTTAACCAGTTGCTCTTTTCCTGGCCGTTCCTGGCTTTTTTGCTTTTTTATGGCTGTGTTTTTTATGGTAATCTCTTTGCTTTATTACCCCGCCTCCTGGTGCGGGGCAGGTTCATTACTTATGGTGTTTTTGTTCTGTTATTGCTAAGTGCTACCTTTTATTTAAAACCATTTGATGTATTGCTCAATTCCAACCGGCAGGCGGAACGGTTTACCCATGATGACCTTCACCGGCCTCCGCCGCAAATAGATCGGCCCCCGGATTATCCGGACATTGAGCATATGCCTCCCGCTCCGCGTGAAAACGGTCCCGGTTTCAGGGAAGGACATTTTGACCTGATGAGTATCACCCTTTTTCTGATTGTATGGGCCATCAGTACGATCCTCTTCATATCGAAGCAATGGCGTATTACAGCGCATAAAAATGCACTCATTAAGCTGGATAAAGCCCAGGCAGAACTTTCTTTTTTAAAAGCACAGGTAAGCCCGCATTTTTTATTCAACACCCTTAATAATATTTATTCGTTAGCGCTTGTAAAAAGTGATGATACGCCCGCTGCTATTTTAAGGCTTTCCAATATTATGCGGTATGTTACAGATGATGCCCCAAAGGATTTTGTTCCTGTTGAGAAGGAGGTGGAATGTATTAATGATTTTGTTGAACTGCAGCGTTTGCGCTTAAGTAAAAGCGTACAACTGAATTATGAGGTTAACGGCACAACGACCGGAATATCTATAGCCCCTTTGATCTTAATGCCCTTTGTGGAAAATGCTTTTAAACATGGCATCAGCAACAGTACCGGCACCTCAATTGATATAAAAATTGATGTTCAGGCAGCCTGTATTGCCCTCTATACAGGGAACCGGATATTCAAAAAACAATCACCGGCTGAAAGAGCGGGTGTGGGACTAAAGAATGTAAAACAGCGGCTGGATTTTTTATACCCTGATAATTATCAGTTGCATATGACAGAAGCGAATGATTTTTATAGTGTGACATTAAAGATAATACCAATAGGCTGATCAATGATAAAAGCGATTGCAATAGACGATGAGCCGCTGGCACTGGATATCATCAGCGCATTTTGTAAGCGATGCAGCGGGATCGGGCTGATTGCGACCTTTGATAATGCAGTTGCCGGTAAGGCATTTGCGGAAAAGGAGCAGCCGGACCTGCTATTGGTTGATATCAATATGCCGGATATAAACGGATTGCATCTTGTTAACGGGCTAACCTATGATCCCATGATCATTTTTACCACTGCTTATAAAGAATTTGCCCTCGAAGGTTTTGAATTAGCTGCGGTTGATTACTTGCTAAAGCCCTTCAGCTTTGAGCGGTTTGAAAAAGCAGTTGAGAAAGCGGGAAAATATTATAGAGGGGTCAGAGAGCGAAAAACAGACAGCTTATTAGTATATGCAGAATACAGGATGATAAAGATCCTGTTTACAGATATTCTTTATATTGAAAGCATGGATGATTATATAAAGATCTATCTGAAAGACGGCCGGTTTATTCTTACCTTACTCTCCCTTAAAAAAGTACTGGAGCGCTTGCCCGCGCAGGAATTTATCCGTATTCACCGGGGGTATATTGTTTCCATTAAGGAGGTGGTCTCTTTTCTGGGAAGAAAGTTACGCATCAGCAACGGTATGGAGCTGCCCGTAGGAGAAACCTACCTGAGCGCGTTATTGAAATGGATAAAGCCTTCTTAACATTCCCTTAAAGAGTTTATCGGTATTCTTTCCGGGTTTACCTATTAGATTTTTCCTGCCGCCAGGGGGTGAGTAATATTGTTTCAACAACCGGTTTTACCACCCTAAAAAATCAAAAAGCGTATGGAAAGGAAAGGATTTTTAAAACATGGAATTGCGGCATTAGGCATTGCATTTGTGGCTCCGTTAACAAAAGCATGCAATAAGTCAGATAGTATAGCAACCACTACAGATACCGCTTCCGGTGCGTGTACCGCAACACCGTCTGAAACAGAAGGCCCTTTTCCCACAAAGAATGCGTCGGAGCTGGTCAGGGCAGCTATCACCGGCGACCGTACCGGTGTAGCATTTACGATTAAAATTACGGTTACCAATCTGAATAACAGCTGTGCCGCTTTAGCCAATGTGCTTGTCGACATCTGGCACTGCGATAAAGAAGGGAATTATTCTGAGTATGGCGGTAGCGGTATGCAGTCTACCAACTACACAAGTGCCAACTGGCTGCGGGGCCGCCAGACAACGGATGCTAACGGGTTGGTCACTTTTACCAGTATTTTTCCCGGCTGGTATAATGGACGGGCCACACACATCCATGTCCATATTTATAGTACAGGCGGTACCTCATTGCTGGTTACCCAGATCGCCTTCCCGGAGGGGGATAGCAGTGCAGTTGCCCTGGTAAATGCCACCTCCGGTTACAGAGGTATGAGCGGGTACACCAGTAATGCCAACGATAATGTTTTTGGCGACGGGTATGCTGCAGAAATGAGCAGTATATCAGGAAGCGTGGCCGACGGATTTGTTCTGACCCATAGTATTGCAGTAAAAGCCTAGCCAGTGAGCAATAGGAACGTCAGGATCGTGTATCGTAAGATAATCGGCGCCAATGATCCGGGTGCCTGGGAGCAGCTGGTATCTGCAGATACTTATCAGGAATTGCTGCTGCAGGTACAGAATTTTGACCGGGAAGGAGCGTATCCGGCTTACGCAACATTATTATATCATGTACCTGCTGCTAAAAAACTGGATTTTTTAGTCAGCATGGCTATTACCGGTTATATGCAGCAGTTAAACGGTTTGATCCCCGATGTAAAGAATGCCCTGGGAAAAAGATTCCTGCCTTTTCATGACTACCGGTTTGAAATCATTCATTCCAACACCCGTGACAGAACAGTACATACGGTTGCTGTAAATTTTTATAGTGACTGGATCCGATGGCTGGATACGGTCGGCGATCAGTTAGTATTGTCAGTAAAAGAGGAAAACGGGGAGGTGCTGACGGAATTACTGCCGCTAAGACCTTTTATAAGTATTTACGCTGTAAAAGAAATAGAATGAGCAGGCAATTTTCCTCACACCTGTTTTTAAAGGAGGCCAACCGTATAATAGCGGATGAAAGATCCCGGACAATAAGTGTGCTGGATGATCGTACGCCTGTAGTTGGCAGCCTTCGGTCGCTTGATGAAGAAACGCTTGCCCCGGGCATATCAAAAGAAATAAAAGCAGCCGGCGGGATATTCTTACTGGTTCCTGTTGTTGGCGACCTGAACCTGTTGATGAATGCCGTGCCACAAGAAGTAAAATGCGGCCAGATGGCACTTTTTAACGGGACGGCTGTAGTCACTATCCGGAACGGGTATGAAAATGAGCTGGTACAATTCCTGCTCCTGCAATTCAATATACCCGGGTTACCGGATAGGCGTCTTTTTCATTTATATTCCTTTGATCTGGATAAAAAATCAGGTACAGGCAGCCGGGTTTTTACCTGGGAAGAAGTGGTGGTAAGTATCCGGAAAATGAGCATGCGGGAAGAGCTGGTATACAAGCCCCGCCCGGGAGCTGCTACCGTATTCTGTTATATGATCAGGGGTTCAGGTGAAATTGCGGGAAGATTATTGCATGATGGAGATGGCCTGGTTTTGTGGAACAGCGGTGTATTTGAGACAGAATCTTTTGGTCCGGAAACGATCCTGTTGCTTATAGAAATGGTTCAATAACAAATATAGAATCTGGTTGGTTTTTGATTGAATGCTGGCTGTCCGTTCCCGGATGGCCGGTTTTTATTATCACCGGCAATGGAAGACCCTGATGCGATCCGGATGGAATATTGCCTGTTTTGCATAGAATTTGCTTTCTTTTCTTCTATTTTTGCTCAATGAAGCGAATTTTACTGGCGCTTATTGGATTTTTGATTGTTGCTGAATTACAGGCTCAGGAAAAATGGAGCCTGGAACGTTGTGTACAGTATGCTGTTGAGAACAATATATCTGTAAAACAGGCGGATGTTCAGGCACGTATTGACCGGCTGACACTGCAACAAAGCAGGCTGGCTTTATATCCGACGGTTAATTCCCAACATAGCGGTGGTTACCAGTTCGGACGTTCTATTGATCCTACTTCCAACCAGTTCACGACCAACGAGGTCCTTTTTACGAACCATACGGTGAACATAAATGCGGACCTGTTCAATTGGTTCCGAAAGAAAAATACGATCGCCGCCAATGAATTTACCTACCAGGCAAGCGCGGCGCGGTTTGAAAAAGCCCGCAATGATATTTCGCTGAATGTAGCCAATGCTTACCTGGCGGCCTTGCTGTCCAAAGAGCAGATCAATGCAGCAGCCGTGCAGGTAGGACAGAGCAGGGATCAGAGAGATGATGTTGATAAACAGGTAAAAGCCGGCTCACTGCCCGAGCTGAACCTGGCCGAAATGGAAACACAGCTGGCCAATGACAGCGCTACTTTAATCAATGCCCGAGCCAATTTCAGGCTGAACCTGTTGCAGTTACAGGCGCTGCTGAACCTGGATGCCGCAACAGCCTTTGATATTGACGCCCCTCCGGTAGATAGCATTCCTGTTGAGCCCCTGGCGGAGCTGGAACCCAACACGGTATTTCATTCGGCCCTGGCCAATCTTCCCCAGCAGAAGATCAATGAACTGAACGTAAAAGCTGCAGAAAAAAATGTACTGGTCGCTAAAGCGGCTATGTATCCGTCGCTGAGCTTATTTGGCGGATTGGGGGCCAATTACTCCGGTGCACGCTATCCTAATTACGGTTTTCGGCTTGATAGTATTGCCTATGTCGAAATTGCCCAAACCAGGTACCCCATATACGGTCCTGTACAGCAACCTGCGGGGTACATCGCTCCCTTACCTTACTTCAGACAGCTGAGCAATAATTTTAACCAGTCGATCGGGCTTTCGCTGAATATTCCCATCTTTAACGGTGGACAGGCACGGATCAGCTGGAAAAAAGCAAAACTGAATGTAGAAGCGCAACAGCTGCAGTTAACCCAGGACCAGCTGCAGTTAAAGCAGGATATTTACCAGGCGCATGTCAACGCGTTAGCAGCTATTGAAAAATACAATGCTTCAAGAATAGCGTTGGCTTCTGCCCAAAAAGCATACGACTTTGCCCGCAAACGTTTTGATGTGGGATTACTGAAACCGATCGACCTTATTGTGAACCAGAACAACCTGTTCACAACCAAAATAAATATGTTGTCGGCTCATTATGATTATGTTTTTAAAGTAAAGCTGCTGGAGTTTTATAAAGGGCAGGGCATTAAGCTTCGTAATTAAACAAGGCAAAATTAAATTTGCAGCATGAGTAAAAAATGGAAACGGATATTGATCATTGCAGTAGGTATTATTGCTTTATTGATCATTTATTCCGTTGTTTCAAATAAAGATAAAGATCTGGTAAAGGTGACTGCGGAAAAAGCCGCAATACGTTCCATCACCCAAACAGTAACTGCAAGTGGACAGATCTACCCGGAATATGAAGTAAAGATCAGCCCGGATGTGAGCGGGGAAATCACTGACCTGAATGTGCAGGAGGGGGATAGCGTTCAGAAAGGACAGATACTGGCAAGAGTGTATGCTGATAATTATGCACTGGACAGGGATGAGGCTTCCGCCCGGCTGGGCCAGTCCCAGGCAAATGTAGCCAACAGCGAGGCCGCGCTGGGGGTACAGAAAGCGACCCTTGACAGGGCGCAGCAGGTATACAACCGCAACAAACAGTTATTTGATGACCGGGTGATCTCAAAGGCCGAATTGGAACAATATGAGACAGACTTAGCTTCCGCCCGGGCGAACTATAATGCAAGTTTGCAGAATATACGGAGCCTGCAGGCCGGGATGCGTTCTTCCCAGACAGGC
>DASVMC010000314.1:0-4192 GCA_036384555.1 Niabella sp.
GCTTTAAAATGATCATCCAGCAATAAATAACTGTAAAAATTAAAATTATCCCAGGTATTTGTTACAAGATCATTATCCGTTGCTACAATAGCCGTCATGGGCATCAGGTAATCAAACCGGAGATGAGAGTTTTCCGGTATATCAGCAAACACACCGGTTACTAGCTTTTCCGATTCATTATTCAGGTGTATTGTCTTGCCGATCGGGCTCACATCACCAAAATATTTCTTTGCCATACTTTCACTGAGCACGATATTTCCCGGGCCTGATAAAACGGACCTTATATCGCCCATTATCAGTGGAAAACTGAATACCTGGAAAAAAGTAGTGTCGGCATAAAAGCCATTTTTCTCCTCCACTTTTTTGTCACCTACTTCAAAAACACTGGAAACAGAGTGGCTGAGCCGCACCGAATTTTTTATAACCGGGATCCGGGCCTTTAATTCCGCCGGCATGCCAGCGGCGTTAACAGCCGCCTGAAAATCGTCCGTTGCTTTTACCACAATCCTGTAGATTTCATTGGCGTGAGCATGAAAACGATCATAGCTTTTTTCATTTTGCACCCATAACAGAATAAGGATACTGCATCCCATACCTACAGCCAGTCCTAATATATTTATCAAAGAGAAGGCTTTATGCCTCAACAGGTTCCTGAAAGCAATTTTAAAATAATTCCTGAGCATAGATTTGAGATTTCAGTTATCAGATTTCAGTTATCAGATTTTAGTTATCAGTTATCAGTGTCTCATTCCGCGCCATTCTCTCCATCAGCTATGCTTCACTCATTCCGTAAGGATTTCACCGGATTGGCCATTGCTGCCTTGAGTGCCTGGGCACTAATCGTAAGCAATGCTACTAAAAGGGCTATTCCCCCGGCAAACACGAACACGCTCCATCCAATAGCTGTTCTGTAAGCAAATTCCTGTAACCATTTTTCTGCCGAATACCAGGCTACAGGAACGGCAATTACTATAGCAATAAAAATCAGTTTTACAAAGTCCTGTGCAACTAACTGAACAATCGTAAACACGCCGGCTCCTAATACCTTTCGTACCCCAATTTCTTTTGTACGTATCTCAGCATTATAGGTAGCCAGCCCAAGGAGACCCAGACAGGAAACAATAACCGCAATCGCTGAAAAAAGCCGCACCAATATTCCCTCCCGCTGTTCTGTTTTATACAACCGGTCAAATGACTCATCCAAAAAACTATAGCTAAAAGGGAACCCTGCATTATATTGATCCCATTGCTTTTTTGCGGCGGCAATAGCATGACCGGCTTCTTTCCCTGTTGTTTTTACATATATACCCCCATAGGATGAAGGAGCATAATAAAAAATCAGCGGTCTTATTTTTTCACGCATCGTGGAAAAATGAAAATCTTTTACCACTCCGATAATCGTACCTTCACGGCCCCACAATGTGAATCGCTTTCCAACAGGATCTTTGATCCTTGCTGCTTTTATTGCCGTTTCATTCAAAATATAGTGTAGTGAATCTGCCACAGATCCCGTAAATCCCTGTCCTGATTGTAGTTTCAGGTTAAAAAACGGAATAAAATGCTTGTCAACAGCCATAGGGCTTAACATCAGTGTTTCTCCTTTCTCTTTTCCGCTCCAGTCATTATTACCGGTTTGTCCGCCAATATCAATAATATTGGATCCGCCCCATGTTACATCAGCAACACCCTGTGCTTTTAAAAGCTCAGTCATTACCGCATCTTTATGCGGGGCAATATCGCGCATGTTAAATACAAAAACGTGTTCCCGGTCAAAGCCCAGGTTTTTATTCCTGATGTAATTCAATTGCCGGGTCACGATAAGCGTTCCTGTAATTAATATGATGGAAAAAGAAAACTGTACGATTACCAGTACCTTTCTAAATATCTTGTCATTCACATTTGCTGCTACTTTTCCCTTTAGCGCCTTTACCGGCTGAAAAGACGACAGCAAAAGCGCAGGATAGATACTTGAAGCGCAAAGGGTTCCTAAGGTTGTCAATAGGATTATTTTCCATATTTGCATATTGCGGATACTGAATACCAGTTGTTTTCCTGAAAGCTGGTTAAAATAGGGAAGCAACATGGCAACCAAACAAAGCGCTATGGTACCCGCAGCCAAAAACAGCAGGAGTGTTTCAAAAGTGAACTGAAAGAAAAGCTGTCCTCTTCCGGCCCCGGCAATCTTCCGCATACTTACTTCTTTAGAGCGCAGCAAGGCGCGGGCCGTAGAAAGATTTACATAGTTAATACAGGCAACTATCAATATTACCAGGGCAATAAGAGTAAAAGTGCGCACCGTGCTTATACCATTATCACTGCCATCAGACTTGTATAAATGCATTTTGGCCAGCGGTAAAAATAAATAGGCCACATCCACATCCTCCGGCTTATTGCTTAAATGGATATCCCGGATCTTTTTAGAAAGTTCATCAAAATTTACTTTCTGCGGTATGAGCAGGTATGTATCATAGTTAAACTGGTTAAAATCATTATTTAAGTTTTTACCGGTAGTATCCTTTGCATAAAACTTTTTGGCTAAAAGGTCCATGCTAAAAAACAGATCCGCTTTTATACTTGAATTTTCCGGTATGGCAGCAATAATCCCGCTTACTGTAAAGGGTGTATTATCTTCTGCCGTGATCACTTTTCCTATCGGATCGGCACTTCCAAAATACCTCCTGGCAGATTCTTCTGTCATTACCACCGAATAGCTATCAGCAAAAGGCCTTGCTGCGTTGCCCTTTATAATCTTAAAATCGAACATAGAAAACAATGAGGGATCTGTAAACTGCAGATTCGTTTCATTAAAAATCTTATCCCCTGTTCTAAACTGGGTATAATATCCGTTATAGCTCAACCGGGCAACCTCTTTGATTTCAGGCAGTTCTTTTTTTGCCAGTACACCAATAGGCGCGGTCGTATTGGTCCATATTTCCCTGCTGGGGCCCGTACCCGCCATATTTTCGAGTTTGTAGATAGCCGCCTCTTTACTATGAAACCGGTCAAAGCTCAGTTCGTCGTTCACCCAGATTAATATAAGAATGCCTGCAGCCAGCCCTATGCTTAATCCGGCAATATTGATCAGGGAATAGAACTTGCTTTTGATCAATTGCCGCCATGCCGTTTTAAAATAATTTTTGATCATAGATTTGAGATTTAGCTATGAAGACGCCTCATTCATTCCTCAAAGATTTCACCGGGTTGGCAATGGCTGCTTTAATGGCATGAAAGCCCACTGTAATAAATGTCACCAGCAACAGCAGCACCAGTGCCCCCAGGAATATACCGATACCTAATGAGATCCGGTAATGAAAAGTGGTCAACCAGGTATTGCATGCCCAATAAGCCAACGGGAAGGCAATAAAAACGGAGAAAGACACTATGACCAGCGATTCCTTCGAAAGTAAACCTACAATGGTCCCAACAGATGCGCCCAGTACTTTCCGGATGCCAATTTCCTTTACCTTCTGGGTAACACTGAATGTGATCATTCCAAACAAACCCAAACAGGATATGATAATGGCCAGTATCCCAAAATACCTGACCAATGCGCTCACCTGTAGCTCACCTGCATACATTTTTGCATAGGTATCATCCGCAAAATGATAGTCAAAAGGATATCCCGGGTTAAAGGTATGCGTTAGCTGTCTGACTGCTTCTATTGTATTCCTGATATTTCCTGCCTTCAGGCGTATAAGCATATAACTGGTATTAAGCGGTGTCAAACACAATATAAGGGGGCTGATGGCTGAGTGCATAGAGGCCATATGAAAGTCTTTCATGACTCCAACAATCGGGCCGTCACCATTCCAAAAATGAACCCGGGTACCTACTGCATTCTTTAAGCCCATCATTTTTGCCGCGGCTTCATTGATGATGTAGGTGGCAGAATCTCCAGGATATGCTCTTGAAAAATCCCGCCCTTCTGTTAAGCCGATCCCCATTGTTTTTGCAAAATCGTACCCGACGCAGGTAGCAGTAATATCCGATTCCAATTCGGGCGGCTTGCCGGGCCAGACCAGGTCGCTGCTGGTGGTCATCAGGTCCATAGGTAAGGTATTCACCGGTGTTGCAGCCGCAATATCCGGCAAACGGTTCAGCTCATCCTGATAAGATTGCAAGCTCGTATAAAGCTTCCCGTCTAAAGGCACATACATTAAATGCTCTTTATCAAAGCCCAGGTTCTTGTTTT
>DASVMC010000315.1:0-2027 GCA_036384555.1 Niabella sp.
CTTCTGTTATTTCTTTTGATGAATTACTGGAAATCTTCTGGAAAACGCATGACCCTACCACCCTGAACCGCCAGGGCGCAGATGTGGGAACACAGTACCGCAGCGGTATTTATTATCACAATACGGAGCAAGAGGAAAAAGCAACGCATTATAAGGCAGCGCTGGATAAAAGCGGCGCTTTTGATAACCCCATCGTAACCGAAATAAAACCATTTACAGCCTTTTATAAGGCGGAAGATTATCATCAGCGTTATTTTAACAATAATGAAAACAAAAATCCTTACTGCACCATGGTGATCCGCCCTAAAGTAGATAAGTTCCGCAAAGTATTTAAAGACAAGCTGAAATAGGCATACTTTAAAATGCTGCCAGTCGTCCGCAAAAAGCAGCGTGCCCCCAGCAGCCAGGTAAACAAACGTTAATTTTTGCGCGATGCCGTAAAAAGCACCTAACTTTGCGCCTTCCAAAAATTCAAGGAGTCATAAATGTTAGATTTAACCAATTTTGATCAGAACGGAGTTGCCAATCCTAATAACAATGTTTTCGGATTGCCCAGTACTGAAGAAAATGCAGATCTTATAATTATCAATGTTCCGTGGGAAGTTACGGTAAGTTACAGGGCCGGCACTGCAAGGGCTTCTGACAACGTTTTGAAAGCAAGTATGCAGGTAGATCTTTACGACCCCGATTTCCCCGATGCCTGGAAAAGAGGTTACTACCTGCAACCTACCGACAGGACCATTCTGCTGAAAAGTGATTTTTTACGCAAGGAAGCAGAGCTGTATATAGATTATATTTCCAAAGGCGAGGAGCTGCTAAAGAACCAGTTCATGTGCCGCACCATCAGGGAGGTAAATGAAGGCGGTGCCTACCTGAACAACTGGGTATATGAACAGGCTAAAGGATATTATGCACAAAATAAACTGGTTTGCTTATTAGGCGGCGACCACAGTACCCCGCTGGGCCTTTATAAGGCACAGGCAGAAAAACACGGTGTATTCGGAATTTTACAGATCGATGCACATTGTGACCTGCGCAAAGCTTATGGCGGACTGGTTTATTCCCATGCCAGTATTATGTACAATGCCCTCAATGAGATCCCCGAGATCCAGAACCTGGTACAGGTAGGTGTAAGAGATTTTGGTGAAGATGAATGGAATTATATTAAAAACAGTGACTACCGTGTTGTTACTTATTTTGATAAAGAAATAAAAGAACGGCAGTATGATGGAGATACCTTTAAAAATATTGCAGAAGAAATCATAAGCAAGCTTCCGCAAAAAGTGCACATCAGCTTTGACATTGACGGGCTGGATCCCAAACTATGCCCGGATACAGGGACCCCTGTTCCCGGTGGCTTTGAACTGGACCGGGTCTTTTTCCTTTTCAAAAAAATAATCGAGAGCGGACGTGAATTAATCGGTTTTGACCTGGTGGAAATAGGCGTTGGAGAAACCGACTGGAATGCCAATGTAGGTGCCCGTGCGCTTTATAAATTATGCAACCTGCTGGCAGGCAGCAATCAATAATAAGGACCCGCTACCCGTTATAATTTCCATTTATTGAACAACCATCCGCCAAATAGCGATACAACAGCCGGGAACGTTTACCAGTTTGAGCTTCCCAATGCACGGGTGCTGATTTACCAGGTATTTGCGTATTGCATTATTTTGCTGAATATACTGGGACAGCTGATTATAGATTACCAGCGGAAAAGCCCTAATTTTAAGGTCAGCCTGCTGGTTTGTCTGGTTTTGTTTGTCCTGCTCATCCTTTGGGATGTGTACCTGTTACGTAAAAAGAACACGTTACAATCGCTGGGAATCATCATTTTAATCCTTGGCTTCCGCTGGTATCAGTATGCCATGGGCTGGGGATTTGTCCTTAACGTGCTTTTGTGGTTTTTATATCTTATCGCACGCCGCCGGCTCATCATTACCATTTCGAAAGAAGAAGTACGTTATCCTTCTTTTCCTGTAAAAAAGATCAGCTGGGACCAGATCAGTAATCTTATTCTGAAAGATGAT
>DASVMC010000316.1:0-13307 GCA_036384555.1 Niabella sp.
TTTGCGGCTACCATTCTTTTCCCTTTTTCATCCTGGCCCACCGGTACGGTAGAAGTCCGGGCAGGTATCATAGATAATGGGCAGACCATCACCACAGGAAGCTACGATAAGCTTTACAACGGAATGCACATCATCGGTGATCATGGTATTGGCGGCAATCTCGGAAATACGGTAACGGGTTTCTATGTTCGCAAATATTTAGATCCTTCTTATACCGAAGAAGATGCTTCTACGTCAAAGGGAAATGTTCAGTCCTACAAGGAGCTGCGCTATGGAGAAGTATTATTGAACTATGCAGAGGCAGCAATGGAGCTGGGCAGGAGTGATGAAGCAAGAGATGCCATCAATAAAATCCGATCCAGGGCGGGCATAAAAGCGTTAACAATGGCGGAAATGACCAAAAATAGTGTACGGCATGAGCGTGAAGTGGAACTTGCTTTTGAAGGCGGGCACCGATATTGGGATATACGCCGCTGGCACATCGCTGATAAGCTGATCAGTAATACCAAATTTACGGCGCTTTATCCCTATTATGTGTTTGCCGATGGTGCATATATTTTTAAAACCGAGAAAGTGGGCTATGCTTTGACCTTTTATCCGAATCTCTATTACGAGCGAATCCCTAAAGGTGAAATCGATAAAGATCCGAAACTGATACAAAATCCTAATTATTGATAATGACGAAATGATAAATACGATGAAATCAAAATATAGTCTATACCTCATTACAGCTGTGCTCTCCGTATTGTTCTCCTGTTCCAGAAATCTGGACAACTATCCTGCTCCGGACAGCAGGATCTATGGCAGCATCCTTAATGAAGCAACCGGTGAACCTGTACCCAGCGAAGAACCCAATGGATTCAGGATCCGGCTAATGGCTGAAGCGTATGGAGATGCCACGCCGATCGATTTTTGGGGCAAGGCCGATGGTTCTTTTCAAAACACAAAGGTTTTCACGGGAACATACCGGGTAGTGCCTATTGAAGGTGCTTTTTTGCCTCCAGATACACAGCAGGTAAAGATCTCCGGATCAACGGAAGTAAATTTTAAGGTAACACCCTTTTTATCCATAAATGCTTCAGCAAAGGCAGGTTCAAAAACCATTATTACAGAATATACGATCAGCCGGAGCACCATAGCAGATAAAATTATAGTATGCAAATCTTTGATGGCGACCTACCCCACGCTCAGTAATACGGTATTCGATAAAGCAATCACTCATAATTTATCGGCCATAGATGATAATTCCGTTTTATCAACTCATTTTAAGGATACGATTCCCGATGTACAATCAGGAACCTATTACGTGCGTATTACTGCCGCTACTAATAATGCATTAAATAAATATAATTATAGCACTGTTATGAAAGTTGAAGTGCCTTAATTCACAGGTGTATTTTAAAGAGGCACTCAGATGATAGCAGCCATTGTCAGCAGCAGCCAATAACGATGAACGGCTCATTATATTCAGCTGAATTTTGTATAGGCACCCTCAAAAGAAAACGGGTCGGCGCCGGCCGCAAAGGTCCAGGACAGGATTAAAATACGGAAATTGGTAAAAGCCCGGAATGAAATACGTAGCTCAAAAGAATTGAAAAAATAACGAAATTACATCGCCTATTTACAAAAGGATACTTTTAACTATTTTGGTATGAACAGAAGACAATTTATAGAATCCGCTTCCATGATGAGCCTGTCATTGGGACTCCGGCAATTTCCGCTACATTCCTTTGGCAAACAGAAAAATATACATTGGGCAATGGGTATGCTACTTTGGCGCAACTACTCTAAACAGAAAATGTCTTTACAAAGGGTTATCCAGGAAATGCATGACCTTGGGCTTGATGGCGTAGAATACAGTCCAAGAAAGGACGAGCTGGAAAAAAATGGTTTAACGCGTGAAAGTTTCCGTGCTCTGCTTGAAGAAAAGAAAATAGCCGTCAGTGCCCATTACTGGGGAGCTCCTTTTTATGATGCGAGCCGTAAAAAGCAGCTGCTGGACGACTTTCAGCAAATGCTGGAAAGCCTGAAGTTTTATGGTTCCAAAAATATGGTTATCGGACCCGGCAGCCGCAACATAGACTCACCGGCTAAACTGATCCGGGGGTCTGCACCTTTCCTAAACGAGCTGGGTAGAATCGCAGCCGACCAGGGCATTGAGATAGGGATCCATCCTCACTATAACACGTTCATTGAAACGCCGGAGGAAATCAGGATGGCGATGGAGTTGACAGATCCACAATATGTATACCTGTCTGCAGACACCGGGCATCTTGCGCTGGGTGGCGGAAATGTATTAGAAATTCTTCGGACTTATAAAAGCAGGCTCAACTATTTTCATTTCAAGGACGTTGCCGGTCAAGTGATGAATCGACCTCAATTTGGCCCGAATATCCGGGAATTGGGAAAAGGTGAGATCGATTTTCCCGCCATCATGGCATTGCTCAAAGAGATCAGATTTAAAGGATGGATCAACCAGGAACAAGACACTACCCGATTAACGCCGCTTGGGTCTGCAACAGAAAGCATCAATTATATTAACACGAAATTAAAAATGCTCTATGATTAAACGGACCGCTAACCGATCAGGGTACTTTGAGCGGATCAGACATAGAGCAGATCTGTTTACAGACCCGTCAAGACGACAGCAGGACAATTTCAAGATCATCTATTAAACCATTTTTAAGGATGAAGTCATTTTTACAGAAAAAGAAAGTGTCATCTTACCTGGTATTCTTACCTGTATTCTTATCAGTTTCTCATGGTACCATTGCCCAGAAAACAGGCAGAAGCCTGCCTAACATTGTCCTGATCTATATGGACGATATGGGATATGGAGACGTAGGCGCCTATGGAGGTATTGACTATACAACGCCCAATATAGACATGCTGGCAGCGTAGGGTATGAGATTTACTGATTTTTATGCAGCTCAGCCCATTTGCAGCGCTTCAAGAGCCGCGCTGTTAACAGGCTGTTATCCCAACCGTATTGGATTTAACGGTGCTTTACCCCCCCATTCCAAAATAGGGTTAAGCTCCCGGGAAGAAACGATTGCCGGTATGCTCAGGAAGAAGGGATATACCACAGGCATCATTGGTAAATGGCATCTCGGGGATGCGATAAAATTTTTACCATTGCAGCATGGCTTCGATTATTATTTCGGTCTTCCCTACTCCAATGATATGTGGCCAATGAATTATGATGGTAGCCCTATAAAGCCCGAGGATCCTGCCTGGGGCAGGAAACATACGAAACCTCCCCTGCCCCTGATAGAAGGGAATACGCCAATTCGCTACATCCGGAACTTACAGGATCAGGATATGCTTACTACCTGGTATACAGAA
This sequence comes from Niabella sp., assembly GCA_036384555.1. Lineage (GTDB taxonomy): Bacteria > Bacteroidota > Bacteroidia > Chitinophagales > Chitinophagaceae > Niabella. The sequence goes on from DASVMC010000316.1 coordinate 3,346, forward strand.
AAGGCTATAGACTTTATTAAGAAAAATAAGGGCAGACCTTTCTTTCTTTATTTAGCGCATTCCATGGTGCATGTTCCTATAGCTGTTTCAGATAAATTCAGAGGTAAGAGCAAACAGGGATTGTTCGGAGACGTGATGATGGAAATTGACTGGTCTGTTGGGCAAGTAATGAATGCATTAAAAAAGGAGGGCATTGATAAAAATACGCTGGTGATTTTTACGAGCGATAATGGCCCCTGGCTGAATTTTGGGAATCATGCAGGCTCTGCAGGAGGGCTGAGGGAGGGTAAATCCACCACCTGGGAAGGCGGGCAGAAAGAACCTGCCCTTATCAGATGGCCGGGAATCGTTCCGCCGGGAACGATTTGTAACAAATTGGCATCCAATATTGATATTCTTCCCACTTTAGCAGCAATTACAGGAGCTCCATTGCCTCAAAATAAAATTGACGGGGTCAATATATTACCCCTGTTTATGGGCCAAGCCGATGCCGCCCCCCGCGACCATTTATTTTATTACTTTGGCAGCAATAGTCTTGAGGCGGTCAGACAAGGACATTGGAAACTGATCTTGCCACATGTATATAATTCTTATGAAAACGAACTGCCTGGAGAAAATGGCTGGCCCGGCAAAACCCGCGGGGATTCTACCGGACTGGCCCTGTATGATCTGCGCCGGGACCCGGGGGAACGCTACGATGTAAAAAGCCAATATCCGGAGATCGTTCAAGAAATCCAAAAGTTAGTACAACAAACCCGGCAGGATCTGGGAGATGATCTTACCGGAGCACATGGTGAAAACAGACGACCACCCGGCAGGTCAGATTAAAAACGATGGATTGCACTTATTATCTACAGTAATTCAAAGCTTGTTATCCTGTAAATAACCTGGAACGTCAACAGTACCGCTGCCATTGTTATTCCAGTTGATCTTTAGTACTGCTGTTCTATCCGAAATTAAATCAGGTTGTGCTCCTACCTAGTAATAGTGAGCCCTCTTTATACTTCTGCCCGTTCGGTAATGAGCCGGCAACTATCCCATTTTATCTTGCAGAGACTGTCATCACCAGCAAGAATACTCCGTGTCATGAATTTAATTTTTTTGGACCGCAGTAATGACCTTTGAAAACTTAGTGGTACCGTCCTTATCCACCTGTGCGATCCGGATGTAGACCTTCTCAATACCTTTGATATCCGTATTATTTTTTGTGCAGGAAATAACGGTCACTGCAGCTGAAAGCAGCAGCATGCCGGCCAGCGCATATCTTTTGCGGCGTGTGCCCGGAAAACCGAACAATCCTATCATAAAGGGCAGCAGCGCGAGACCTATAATACCACCGGCTTTTTCAAACCGGTAGTCCAGAGCAACATCACTATGACCGTCAACCGCTTTTGATCCAACCGTCCCGATCGGTTTAAAATTTTTGCCATCGACAGAAGCCTGCACCTCAAAATGGTCATTATTGGTTTCCGATTCCGTGCTCCATTTTACAATTAAGGCTCCATTATCCAGCGCTGCAGTAACAGCGCCGAAAGTCACCGGCAGCACCGCTGTGGTCGTCATATTGGCGGGGTTGTTGGTACCGCTCGCAGACTGGTAATAGTTATTCCCGTTATCTTCCACAACCATAATCCTGTAAGCGGTGGTAGCAGTAAGACCGGTCACATCAACGGTGGTTCCGGTACCACTGTAGATGGCATACCAACCGGAAGTGCCTATTTGAGACCCGCTGCCAAATACCGGATCGGCAGTATAATCTGTCCCGTTTGCCGGTACTGCTGTACCCGAATTGCCTTCCATCATGAATACCGTCCGGTGGGACCCGCTGCCATTGGTCCAGGTGATCGTGGTGCTGTTATCCGTAATGTTTGTAAAGCCAACGCCGGTAGCCGGCGTTGCGGGTGTATCCAGCAAATGCTTTATTGCGCCGCCGCTTCCGCTGCTTCCTGTGGCAAAATAAATATTGGCGTCGTTTAAAGCGATAATGCCCCAGGGATAAAAATTGCCGCCCAGTTCCAAGTCTGCTATCTCCACCGGTGTTCCTGCTGCATTCGTATACAGGTTCAGTACATAATCAGTTCCATTATATTCTGATACATACAAATTACCCTGCGGATCAAGCGACAGTGCGCTGGAATAATTGCCTGAAGAAATAGTGGTGTGTGCAGCGTAATTGCTGGCAGCAGTGAACCGGTAGACCGCACCCGTCTGCCCTTCCTGGCCATTAAAGCCATCTGTGACAAAAATGTCATTATTGGGTGCTACCACCAGGCCCGTAGGGTACTGATAACCGGAGCCGGTTACAAGGCCGTGATACAATTGGGCACCGGTATTACTGCCAGCAGCATACTTAACGATCGCATAATCCGCATTGGCCCCGTCGTATTCCAGTGTGTATAGATTATCAGCCGCATCAACCGCCAGCGCCGAATAATAGTTACCGCTTACAAAAGTTTCGGCTGTACCATACGTATTACTGCCGCTGTTGTAAGGAAGCTTTATGATCTTATTATCCACGTTTGATGCCGCAACATACACATCCCCGTTTGAAGTTACTGCCAGTCCCCAGGCGTAATCAAAAGCGTCATACTGTAGTCCTCCTAAAAGCACTTGTGGGGTGCCGGTCGCGTTTACATATTTTACAACCTGGTAACGGTCGGATCCTGCGTCATAACGGGTGGTATACAGGTTGCCGGAACCGTCATAGGCAAGCGCCGTATAATAACCACCGGCCTCCACATTAGTAACAGTCTGCGCTTTAAGAAAAAAGGGTGTAATAAGCAAGAGAAAAAAGAGGTAAGTCAATTTAAAATTCATAAATCTACTTTTGAGGGCTTAAACAATAATGCAGTTTTGGTCTTACTGCTATTTAGTTTTGAAGTGTCAAATTTATCTAACTTTGAGGAAGTTTCCTCTCTGTTTTTATTTTTTTTGTCCAATGAATACATTCAAGTAAAAGACATGATGCATGGCAGGTTTGGGACAAAATAGTACCAGCTTTTTGCAATTAACAATAGCTTAAGATGCATTTTGGTGCAGTACGCAAGAAAAATCCGCTCGCGGCAAAATAAATATTCCGATACCAGCAGCACAGAACCATTAGGTAAACTTATATAAAAGACCTCTATACTATTCAAGCACACTTTCTCTTCCAATAAGACAATTGACATGATCAGTCAACCCGTGCACGGTCCCGGCAACAATCTGCAAGGGCCACCTAACCTTCGGGGATATATTCCATTAAATCAGCATCTCACCGTAGCAAATCCGTTGTTTACCGATTTTTCATTTACAAAAGTGGTCATATTTGCTTCCTTTGAAGCCGTCGCTGTTATAAGTGACCAACCCTTCCATTATGAGCAAGCGCTTTTTTTTCTATTAGCCTTCTTGCTTGGGGCCTGACAAAGCCGGCAACTCAACGGCTTTCAACCCGAATATTGTTGAGCTTTAAATATTTATTGCGGACCGCCCAGATAAATTTACCTCTATGTTCAACATTATCTTAAAAAAGAATTTTATGAAATGTATATACCCTATCCAAAAAAAGCTAACACTCCTCAATCACCTAACCGCAGTCTTTTTTTTGACTCTCTGGGTACCCTCGTCCGCACAAAGCAAACTACCTGTCATAAAAGCCACATCTAAACCTGTTTCTATCAGAGACGGAAATCACCTTAAAAAAGGATACTGGAAAATTATGCCCGAAAGGAGACCGGATTATTACTTTGCAGAACTTCCTCAAAAAGCCCACAAAGTAAGCTTTATTACAGACCTGGACTCCATCTCATTCGATATTTCTTATGGAAAAGATTATGATTTCATCATTTTATTAAACGGGAAGGATAGTTGTTATACCCGCATTGCAGCCAGGTACAATGCCCTCAAGACCTCAATACAAAAAAAATCCGGCATCGGGCCAGACACAATCCCATTTACGCTGGGTGACAATCACAAAATATATGTTCGTGCAAAACTAAATGGTGCTGATGTCAGAAATATACAACTGGACATGGGCGCGGGGGGAACACTCATCAACAAAACTTCCGTTAAGAAAATTAAAATGAATTTTGATCAGAAGGTCACCCTGGTTAATTCAGACGGGGTGAATCAGGTGCCGTCGGCCAGTAAAAATACCCTGCAGATAGGAGATCTCGTATGGGACAGCATATCCGTCGCTGTTGCGAGTAATATGAAAGAATATGAAGACCTTCTTATTGGCAATTCGCTGTTCCGTGACAAAATACTGGAGATCAACTATGATAAAAAAATATTAGTCGTCCATGATGTCCTACCCACTCAAATAGCATCATACTCCCGTCACGATGTTATCCTTGACGGCGGTGTGATACCGTACATAATGGTAAGCCTTGCCATCCGTGGCAAAACAAAGATAGGCTGGGTCATGTTTGATACCGGCGCACGAACATCTATTATCAATAACGCAGATGCATCCAAATCCTACCGGGTATTCACCGAACTAGCCGGTATAATTGGTTTGGATGACGCTGTCAGACCAAAGCTAAGTATTGCCAATTACCAACTTTCAGGATTTGAATATAAGGTCAGGGATATGGGCGGAGATGGATTCCATATGATCCTTGGAAGCGATCTCCTGAAAAGATTCAACCTCATCTTTGATAATAAAAATGGCTACCTCTATATGCAACCCAATTCGCTAACCAACGTACCCTACGGAAAGCCGGATGAGTATTACATAGTGAGGATTACTCTGGCTCTGCTGACATTAATAGGATTGATCGTGCTATTTATGAAAATAAGAAAAAAGAAAACCCAATCACTTATTTAGCTCATTTCAACCAATTACTGACAATCAATTTCTTTATATCGATACTTACAACTCCTCCCGAAGGGGATTGTCACCCAGGAGTGCAATAATAGTATCCTCCCCCGTAGCAAATAAGAAGCAAGCTCTAGCGGAAAAACTGTACTCATAAGAATACTTATCTGTAAACCGTATACTTTCCTTTATATTTAGATTTATTGAGTTTTATTGAGCCTGAAACCCAAATCAATAAATACTCAATACAACTTTTGGATGAATAGCTATATAAAAGGAAACAACCGGAAAAAGAAACTCAGATTAAACACAAGCGGAATAAGCATTACAGCTTCTTCTTGTTCCTTCTGTTTTCTTACGGTTTCCACCCGCTACTTACCGATACAGAAAGTACAAAACCTTACTGGCATTGGTTTTGAAGAGATGGGATACAAAAGTAAACCTACTTTTTTTGAAAAAAATCAGCAAAAAAAAGCATGGGTTATTTAATCTCATTTTACAAAGAATTTACTGCAATTGCCCTCTATAGACAGTGTTGTTGCAGTATAAGAAAATCGACGATGCTGTCCAAAACGGAAATCAACATACATCTGGTAAAGCCTTTTGGCAAAATTAATAAGTGACTTTTAAATATCCGAATTTTGGAGGAGCTTACAATTTGAGAAGGGCCCTTTCGGTTCGGTCGATTGTGATATATAATATTTTTATATTCATCGACTGCGCGATCAGAATCTGGTTCACTGATTTTTAAATCCGGTATTTTCGATATTTTCTTTCTTTATTGAACGAGTATAAATTGCAATATTCTATCCTAAGCTTAGGCAGGCTACTTTCATCCCCATTCCAAATGTTTTCGTTCTTACACGGAGAGAAGGTCGGGATTTATCATTAAGAAGACCTGAGATGATCAGGAGCCAAGCGGAGTAGTTACTATATACCGTAGAGCAGATCTATATTATAATAAAGCATTGGGGCTGGCTAATCTTGAAACAGCTATCCCCAATACACCAACATCCATTTTTGAAGTTGGTTCTGTTTCAAAACAATTTACAGCCGCTTCCATACTTTTATTGACATAGCAGGAGCTGGATAGGAATGGCTGCCGCATTATAACTTAATCCTGTAGCGTAAAGGGTTATTCCCTGCGGGGTTAACGGATTATCTGCTTATCCGGAAAGTGTAGTAGTATAATTTCCGCAATCTACAGCGGTACCATTGAACACACCTAAAATCCTTTTATCATATAGGCTATGAAGAAAGGAACCAATATGCATTTTCTGTCACAGTTGATTAAAACGGATTTCTGATAGCGCCCCATTATTCCATTTACAAAATGCTTTTTACAATCCGCATTCGTCCATAAAATCCGGCATATAACGATGAAAGCGGGCATACATCGCTACTGTTTGAATAGTTGCTGAAATAGATCCAATCTTGCATTTTATTGAAGAAAACGAATGATTCGCTCACTTTTTTTAAAATAAAACAGATAGATTATGAAAAGTATTTTTAAGATTGCCTGTATACTATTGCTGTTCGCGCTTACCCAAAAAGCTACGTCCCAGGCGCTTCTAAAAGAAAAAATAATAACTACTGGGTTACAGAAACCGGCCCATGCACTAATCTCTACACCATTAGGCTGGGTAAATCCTAAAGCTGTAGCGGCATTTGTGAATGTAGATCTGAACAATACCGATAACCTTTGGCCTGTTAAGCTTTGCATTGTATCTGCTGCAACGTTTTGTTTTAAAAGTAAATACTACCCGTTTTGTTATTAAATAATCCTGTCCTTTTTGTGACACCAATAAAAAATATTAACTAAATGAAGAGAAAAATTTGGGGTAGCAGCTCCCTGTTAATGCTGCTGGTTTTTGGGCTTGTAATAAGTGGTTGTGAAAAAAACGACACAGATAAACCTATAGAAGATGCTGATGCAGAAACCTATGTTCCGCGGTCGAATGTGAAATACGAGTATAAAACTACATCAGATGGAGGGAACGTTGGTACTGCTACCAAATGGATAAATGGAAGCAGAGATTCTTCAGGGATAAAACTGTTTAACCTGCATACCAATCTCACCATAGCAGGCAGCAGTATGGAATTGGATAATGAACTATATGTCGCCAATGGTAAAACTTACACACAGGTTAATATGCCCGATGCCTGGTATATGATTGTAGAAGAATTGAAGAAAAGCCCTGATATCATCGTGGAAGAAGCCAAAACTACAGGATTCCCATATTATAATGTGATGGGAAATGCATTACTTAAGGGTAGTAAGCTGACCTGGGAGGTACCGGAAACCACGGGGCAATACATCCGCTACAGGCGAAAGGATGCCGGAAGTACCGTGTTAGAGATGACCCAGAAGCTGGTACAACATCCGGGAGAAGCAGAAGATATTGAAACGATTACGGTTCCGGCGGGTACGTTTCCCTGCGCCAGATTCGTATATGAGATTTCGCAGGAGCAGCTCCTCAAAATAGATGGACAGACGGCTACAACAGCTTCCGGAACGGAAACCATAACCGTTTGGATGGCGCATGGTATAGGTGTGGTGAAGCAGGAAAGTATTACCCTTTTCAATGGTTCCACCACTTCATCAATAACGATACTGAACAAAATCAAATCATAATATTCCTGAGAGCAGGGCAACATCCCATACCGGGTACCTGGAAAAGCAGAATATCTGCTTCCAATAACATCAGCACGATATCTATTTACGGTCATTCTGAAGTTTAAATAAACTCCAAAATAAAAAAGTTGCCGTTTACGTCAAAACAATAAATCCATGAAAATATTAAAAGTTTCAGGCCTAATTATCGGTATTATTATCCTGCTGGTTTTATGCAGCGGCCTGTATGTCAATTACGCGTTGCCTAACGTGGGAGACGCACCGGACATCAGTGTGGGCAGGGACAGCGCCAGCATTGCAAGAGGAAAATATTTAGCCATGCATGTAGCGGTGTGTATGGACTGCCACAGCCAGCGGGACTGGAGCCTGTTTAGCGGGCCGGTGCCTCCTGGTAAGGAGGGCGGTGGTGGAGAACGGTTTGGCAGAGAAGCCGGATTTCCCGGCACCATTTATTCTACCAATCTCACTCCTTATCAATTGTCTTCCTGGACAGATGGTGAGATCTATCGAGCTGTAACTTCTGGCGTAGGCAGAGACGGGCGGGCATTGTTCCCGGTTATGGGCTATCACCGTTTCGGGCAGATGGACAAGGCAGATCTGTACAACATCATCGCTTATCTGCGCACATTACCATCCGTTAAAAATGATGTACCCAAGCCTGAACTGGATTTTCCGGTTAGCCTGCTGAATAAATTATCGCCGGCACCTCCCGTTCACCAAACAAAGCCATCCATGAATGATACGGTTCGCTACGGGGCCTATCTGGTTAACGCCGCAGGATGTGTGGACTGCCATAGCCGGCAGGACAAAGGGCAGGTTGTGCCCGGCAGCGAATTGGGCGGCGGTATGGAGTTTCGCCAACCTGAGGGTATCATCCGTGCGCCCAATATTACCATGCACCGCGAAACAGGAATAGGCACATGGACAAAGGAGCTTTTTGTAAACAGATTCAAAGCGTACGCCGACAGCGGTTATCATCCTAAACCATTGGGGAAAGGAGAACTTAATTCGCCCATGCCCTGGACCATGTATGCAGGTATGAGCAGGGAAGATCTGCAGGCGATCTATGCTTACCTGAAAACTGTAGAACCCAAGGCATCATCTGTTCAAATTAGAAGTTATGACAGTAAAAAATAAACAGATACACAATCTTTGTACAAAACCGTCATTACGTCTCCGGTTAAGGAGCACCATCGCATTGATGTGTCTCTTTGTTGCTCATGCCTACGGGCAAATGAGCGCCGTTATTCCCTTGGAAAAAATACAGCAGCGTTATGCCGGTAAATGGCCGAAGCATATGAGCTATGTCAAAAAAGTAGTTTCGCACCGTTATGGCCGCACAGACAGCTCTACTCATTATTACGCCTATCTTTTTCCGCAATATACCCGCATAGATGATCGCAGTCCGGATAATGGCAATACAAGAATTTTCCGGGGCGATAGTACCTGGTATTTTCGTTACCACAGAAAGAGCGGTAAAGGCCCGTCACGCCGGTATTTTTCGGATTACATGTTAGGAGAAATTTATTATGATGATATAGAAGGGTTGAAGAAAGTACTTGCTTATACCAAAATTGATTTCACTAAACAGGCAAAAGGCAGCTGGGAAGGGCGAATGGTGTATGTTATAGGCGCCACTTCGCTGGAAGACAGGTATCATGTACAGGTATGGTATGATGCAGCGTTCCTGTATCCCGTTCGCTTTATTGACGGGCTGAGCGGCAATGTGCTGGATAGCCGATACGAGATAAAAAAGCATGGAGCAATATGGGAACCCAAAGCGACAAAAGAGTTTTTCAATAAAAGGGAAACCGGAGCCGTGCGCTTTGTTAATTTTTCATTTGACCGCCAGCTTCCAGAAGCATTATTTGACCCCGAAAAGTATGGCGCCTCTCATTGGGCGCAGGATTAAACAGGCAATAGAGAGGATGTCAAGCGAAAGGACAGACAGCAACCTCCGGGGGTTGATCATTTTTATTATACCAAAAATTTAAATACGTAATCATGTACAAAAGTTTATTTATAATTGCCCTGTTATTTATCGGTTGCTCCAAAAATGCTGAAGAAAGCCAGGCGCAGGGCTGGGGAGCGCAACCTGCGTTGCCAATGGTAGCAGGTTCGGCAACTTTTTCCTTGCCCGGCAACGAGTATTACGTTAATGTAATGGGAAACACCATACCGCGAATGCCGGTTTTTCCCTCCTTAGCTACTAAAGGTGGCATAGCCAGGGGTTATGTAGCCGATTTGAGTGGCAAGCCTTTAAAAGGCGCGCACATTGGCGTGTCCTCATCCCTCACCGGTGGGCTCTATTCCAGCGGAAGTGGGGTTACTGATGACAAAGGGTATTATGAGTTTACCATTCCAACAGGTGCCGCTTATTTCTTTGGTACAGCCGTTACGGTAACGTATAATGAAACACCGGCGGTGATGGCGCTGTACCCTGTGGGCGGTACTACGGCTTTCCCCTCCGGTAGCGGCGTTGTCAAAAACTTTGTGCTGCTGTCCTATGGTCCGGCCAACCCGGATGAA
>DASVMC010000317.1:0-1899 GCA_036384555.1 Niabella sp.
GCCGCTGTTTAAAGCGGAGCTGTTTGATCCAGCACAATGGGCCGATGTTTTTAAGGCATCCGGGGCGCGGTATGTGGTACTCACATCGAAACATCATGAAGGGTATTGTCTTTGGAATAGTGCAGAAGCAGACCGCGACTGGGGGCGTCCCTGGAACGCGGTAACCGGAACCCCGAAACGTGACCTGCTGGGCGACCTTACCAGCGCAGTGAGGGCAGCAGGATTAAAAATGGGGTATTATTACTCTTTATATGAATGGTTCAATCCGCTGTGGCAAAAAGATAAGAAACGATTTGTAACAGAGCACATGCTGCCTCAGCTCAAAGACCTGGTCAATACCTATAAACCTTCACTAATCTTTGCAGATGGTGAATGGGATCTGCCGGATAGTGCATGGCACAGCCCGGAGCTACTGGCCTGGTTATTTAATGAATCGCCGGTGGCAAAAGAGGTGGTGGTCAATGACCGCTGGGGCAGTAATACAAGGGGAAAGAATACCGGTGCTACCTATACCACTTCAGAATATGGCGGAGGCATGAACGCGGATGTTATATGGGAAGAAAGCCAGGGCATCGGTCATTCTTACGGGTATAACCGGAACGAACAGCTAAATGATTATAAAAGTGCCAGAGAATTATTGCTCCTGTTGGTTGATATTGTTGCCAGGGGAGGGAACCTCCTGTTGGATATTGGCCCTACGGCAGATGGACGCATTCCGGTTATTATGCAGCAGCGGCTGACAGAAATGGGCAACTGGCTTAAAATAAACGGTGAGGCAATTTATGGTACTAAAGCGTATAAACAACCCTATCAATGGAGTGCGGGAACTATACCCGGTAAAAGCGGCAAAAGCTATATGGCAGGGTATAGCGTTCCCAACCTGGTGACGCCTAAAAAAGATACTGCTTCAATTGAGCTATTTTTTACCCGGAAAAATAAGGACCTGTTTTGTATGCTGCCGGCATACAAAAGCAGGATCGTAGTAAAGAACGTACAGGTTCCGGCAGGGGCGAAAGCTTATTTATTGGGAGTTGCTAAACCGTTAAAAGTAAAAAATACGGGCAGGGATTGTGAAATTGATCTTTCTGAGATCCAACCGGAGCAATTACCTGGTGAATTGCCCGTGGTAAAACTGGAAGGAGTATTGTAAAACCAATATCGGAGTTGCCGGTTTTGGTGTAAAAAGCCCGGGAGCCTTGCGCTTTTAAATGCAGCAATCCGCCCGGAAAATAGTATATTTAAGCTCCGATCATTCATCAGATTAAATTTCAAAGAAATGGACCAGGATCTTGACGAAGACCAAATCAATGATGTGCTTTATAACCAGGTATTAGGGCATTTGGGTTGTCATGCCGAAGGGGTAACTTACGTAATTCCGATCTGTTATGCTTATGATGGAACCTGTATTTATGGGCGTACTTATGAAGGCATGAAAATAAATATAGTCAGAAAAAACCCGGCCGTTTGCTTTCAGGTAGAGAATATAAAGAATATGATTCAGTGGCAAAGTGTGATTGGTTGGGGAGAATTTGAGGAGCTTACAGATGGTGATAAACGGGATCAGGCTATCCGCATATTGAAAGAACGGATTACGATGGCTGTAGAAAGTGATGAACTAAAGGGATCGCCTTACTGGCCCTTTGCTGCGCCCGGATCCAGGGGTATCGTGTTTTGTATCCGGCTGACTGAAAAAACCGGCAGGTCCTCATCGTAATAATGATCGTTCAGCCACACAGGATCAAAAATTTGTAATTATAAACGGAGGATGTAGTAACTGTACGCATTTAGCTACTAATGGCACCTTAATTACAAACTATAAACTATTGATCAAAGAATACCTGCTCATTTATAATGGTTCCTGGAAGCACGTAGAGCGTATCTCCGGTAACCGTCAATTTC
>DASVMC010000318.1:0-1872 GCA_036384555.1 Niabella sp.
AGATACAGGGGATTTTAAAACAGGGTTTATACCGGGGAGTATTCACATACCCGCACAGGCAAAACAGTTCGGAGAATGGGCGACTGCGGTGCTGGATCATTCCGAGCCCTTGCTGCTGGTTACTTCAGCCGGGGAAGAGCAGAACACCGAAAAAGCACTCACAGCGCTGGGATTTTCGGTGGAAGGATACCTGGAAGGAGGGTTTGATACTTACAGGAATGAAGCTGCACCCATGGATATGATCATTGACGTGGACGCAGACGAGCTGATCATGGATATTCCGTTTGACGAACACCTGGTAGTGGTAGACGTGCGAAAACCCATTGAATATGCCGAAGGCCATTTAAAAGATGCTATCAACCTGCCATTGAATGAGATCGGAGACCCGGTTAAGATTGCCACAATTGAGGAGAACGACAATCTTTACCTGCATTGCGGAGGCGGCACACGCAGCGTTATTGCAGCCTCTGTCTTAAAAAGACAGGGAGTGCATAATTTACATAACGTAGCCGGTGGCTGGAAAAAAATAAAAGAAGAGCCGAAGGCCGAAATCGTAAAAGAGCCTGGGATGCTGAATTAGAAGGATGGCTAATGGTTGATGGATCATCGTTTACAGACAACAGGAACTTTTCTCCCGGACACGGCAGAACAGGATAGGAACTATTAGTATGCATGAACCATTTACCCTGAACTATGAACAATTTTACTTAATTTTATAGCCTTGATTGCCTGGTCGCAGGCATATTTTTTTTAAACCATTGGTATAATGAATTTATTTGACGTTTACCCCTTGAACGATGTTACTATTGTAAAAGCAAAAGGGTCGTATGTTTGGGATGACCAGGGCAACCAGTACCTGGATCTTTATGGCGGACACGCTGTTATCAGTATCGGGCACACACATCCGCATTGGGTAAAACGAATTGAGGAGCAGCTGGAAAAAATTGCGTTCTATTCCAACTCCATCCGGATACCGCTGCAACAGGAACTGGCCAAAAAGCTGGGAGAAGTTTCAGGCAAGGAAGATTATCAGCTCTTTCTCTGTAATTCAGGTGCAGAAGCCAATGAAAATGCTCTAAAACTGGCATCCTTCTATAACGGACGGAAAAAGATCATTGCTTTTGACAAGGCCTTTCACGGAAGGACCTCGCTGGCAGTGGCTGCTACCGATAATAAAAATATTGTAGCCCCTGTAAATGAGACCGACAATGTGGTGTTCCTCCCCTTTAATGATGAAGCTGCACTGGAAGCGTATTTTGATAAACATGGCAAAGAAGTGTCTTCCGTAATCATCGAAGGGATCCAGGGCGTAGGCGGCATCAATGTAGCCAGTGAATCCTTTTTAAAACTGATCCGTGCACTGTGCACCCAATACGGCGCGGTATATATTGCAGACAGCGTACAGTGTGGGTATGGACGTAGCGGAAAATTCTTCAGCCATGATTTTGCCGGTGTAAATGCCGATATCTATACGATGGCAAAAGGTATGGGTAATGGCTTTCCGGTGGCGGGGATCATCATTGCTCCTCACATCCAGCCTAAATATTTTCAGCTGGGCACCACATTCGGAGGAAATCACCTGGCCTGCGCAGCAGCTTTAGCAGTATTGGAAGTGATCCGTGAAGAAAAACTGATGGGTAATGCCACTATGGTCGGGAAATACCTGCGCGAGGAGCTGGCTGCAATCCCCGAAATTAAAAATGTAAGAGGCCGTGGTTTAATGATCGGATTTGATGTTCCGGAAGCATTCGGCCCGTTAAAGAAAAATCTTTTAGCTCATCAGAAGATTTTTACGGGGGAAGCCAAACCTAACGTCATCCGGTTACTGCCTTCTTTAGCTTTGAAGCGGAAAGATGCAGAAGAATTTATTGA
>DASVMC010000319.1:0-3251 GCA_036384555.1 Niabella sp.
CGGAGCGGTTGGTTTTGATATTCTTTGGTTTTTTCATAAAAAAAATGGAAAGCATCACAGCTCCAAAACTTGCGGCATTGATCAGGAAACAGGTGCCGGCACCAAATTTTTCCAGTATAATACCGGATAAGGCAGGTCCCAGCAGTTTGGAAAGGCTTGCCATAGCCGCGCTTAAAGAAAGAGCGCTTGGCAGATCTGTTTCGTCCGCCACCACTTCATTGATCATCGTTTGTCTTGCCGGAACATCATAGGCATTGATAATACCCAGGATAACACTAAGCGTTAGTATTTCCCAAACGCCTCCATGTTTTGTAATAACCAGTATTGCCAGTAACACCGCCTGGACCATGGAGCTGATCTGCGTAATGTTAATGATCTTAAACCGGTTGTGCCGGTCAGCTGCTACACCGCCAAACGCGGAAAACAGAAAAGAAGGAAATTGCTCTGCAAAAATGGTCAGTCCCAGCATCCAGGCAGAATGGGTCATACTATATATAACCCAAACCACCGCGGTACGCTGCATCCAGGTGCCAAACTGCGATACAGACCGTCCTATAAAATATAAAGTATAGTTGGTGCTCCTGAAAGCTCTGAAAGTACTAATATTACTGATATTCATGAGTATTATTCGTTCTGACAAAAAATGTTAATTTGTCAGATTGATGCTAAAAAAATTATTGTTTCATCCAGCTTGCAGCCATGGCTGTTAATGTGTCAACAGTTACAGATAACCTGCTGAAATCATTTTCATAGATCATTTCCCGTTTAATGCCCCGGATGCTGCTTAGTAAGATAAAAATAAACGTTTCCTGTTCCCTGGGTTTTAATGCACGGATTGCTCCGCTTTTGATAGCAGCAGAAAGCATGTTTTTGAGCAGGATCGTTTCTGCTTTCATTAAACGCTGATGCAGACTGAGCATTGTTTTTGCATGACTCGATCTTTCATCTGCATTCATCCCTGCCTCAATAGCTGCAAATAAAGGTTTTTTTTCCTCAGAGGTCCTGATCTTAGCCAGACAAAATGCCCGGATCTTATCGGGCAGGGTATTTTTTGCTTTAATTGCCGTTTCCATTTCCCGTAATACATCAGCAATTAAAGCATCCATTACCGCTTCAAAGATCTCATCCCTGTTTTTATAATAATAGTAAATAGAGCTTCTGCTTTTGCCGATTACTTTTGATACATCATCCATGGTCACTTTCTTCAGGCCATATTTTAAGTATAACTCCAGGGCGGCCTGAAGAATTTGTCCCGGAAGTATATCCATTTCGGTATCAGTGACTGAAGACATAGAAAACGTTTAGAATTGCAAAGTTATCTTTTTTTGACAAAAAGACAAAATTTGTCAATATGGTTACTCTTACATTTTATTTTAGATTTTGAGTGACCATTCATTAGCCGTACTTCGGCTGGATCCTGTATTTTTCAATAAAATGCTGTAAATTAGGAACGGTAAATTGTATTATCCTTTTATACCGTTCTTTTATGACAAAAAAACAAACCAATAGCCGGAGAAAATTTATAAAAAATACAGCTGCGCTGGCAGCTATGCCTTTAATCATGAATAATTATCAGACTACTCCCAAACAACAGATCATCCATCATGTTTTTTTCTGGTTGAAGAATCCTGCATCGGAAGCCGACAAAGAAGAATTGATTACCGGGTTAAAGACCCTGAAAGCGGTTCCCCAGGTGCAGCAATTGTTCATTGGCATGCCGGCTGCTACTACTAAACGGGATGTGGTGGACAATAGCTTTCAGGTTTCTGAACTGGCGTATTTCAATAACATCAAGGACCAGGAGGATTATCAGGTACATCCTGTACATAAAGCCTTTGTAGAAAAATACAGTCATTTATGGGAGCGGGTCGTTGTTTACGATATGACTGTAACGCAGCAGGAAGGATAAGCTGCTGATTGTATTAACAAACGGTTATAAGTGCTCACTAATCCTCAACAGGACTTTGACAAATCGTTTTGTCGCTATATCTGTTTAATATGTTAGTTTTGCGGGGTATGGATGAGCGTATGGATGGTTTTTATCAGAAAATATTCGAATCGCAAAAGGGTGTGCCCGCAGTACCTCCCAACCAGGTTATCTCTTCCTGGGCTGATTCATTGATCTGCCTGTTATTTCCGGAGCGGGCAGATTGTTTTCCGATCAGTGCAGAAGAAGTACAGCACAAGCTTAGCCTCCGGGAAAAGGAACTGGCTGCTGTTTTGGCAGTGACGGAAACCTGTCAGGGTGGAACAAAAAAGGCAAGTCTTTTTTTTCGGCAACTTCCGGAATTGTATCGCGTATTAAATACTGATATTGAAGCCATTCTTTCCGGTGATCCGGCAGCAAAGACCCGTTTTGAGATCATTCGTGCATATCCCGGATTCTTCGCTATTGCATATTATCGTATTGCGCATGCACTGCTGACATTGAAAATACCGCATCTGCCGCGGGTCCTGACTGAGCACGCGCACGGTATCACAGGAATTGATATTCATCCTGGTGCTGTTATTGGCGAGCACTTTTGCATTGATCATGGCAGTGGTACGGTGATAGGGGAATCCACTTTTATCGGAAATCATGTAAAGATCTACCAGGGAGTTACACTAGGCGCTCTAAGTGTGGAAAAAGCAATGATGAACAGCAAAAGGCATCCTACGGTAGAAGATGGGGTAGTGATCTATTCCAATGCAACAATTTTAGGCGGTGAAACCGTTATTGGAAGTAATAGTATTGTAGGAGGTAACGTCTGGCTCACCCGCAGCATTCCTCCCAATTCAAAAGTATATCACCGTCCATCGATTGACCTTATCGAACAGGAATTGTTAGGATAACAGGTGGTTCATAGTCAGTGGTCAATAGTCAATCAATGATGAACCATAAATAATCCTGAAACGTACATTCAAAATTTAAAATTCTTCATTATAATATGGCTTCTTTACTGGAACTGATAGGCAATACGCCTATGGTAGAATTAAAAAAACTGAATCCCAATCCCAATGTAAAGATATTTATCAAGCTGGAAGGGAATAATCCCGGTGGTAGCGTAAAAGACCGTGCCGCATTGAACATGATTGGTGCTGCATTGGAACGGGGCGATATTAAGCCTGGTGATAAAATGGTGGAAGCTACCAGTGGTAATACCGGTATCGCCTTGGCAATGATTGCGCGGTTTTACAATCTGGAACTGGAGCTGGTGCTGCCCGACTCATCTACCCGGGAACGTACGCTCACTATGGAAGCCTTTGGAGCC
>DASVMC010000320.1:0-2319 GCA_036384555.1 Niabella sp.
TCGCTGCTGGTAAATACAGCTGCCAACTCTTATTATGGTGAATTATTAAGGGCCGGCGTAAACATTTACCGCTACCGAAAGGGGTTTGTACACGCAAAAACACTGGTATGCGACCGCAATCTTTCAATGGTGGGCACGGCCAACATGGATCACAGGAGCTTTGATCTGAATTTTGAAGTAAATGCCATCATATATGATGAGGCATTTGCTCAACAACTGGCGCAAGCCTTTGAAAACGATCTGCAATATGCTGAAAAAATCGATCCGGAGCAATGGCGCGCACGGCCCATGTACGTGAAATTGTTTGAAAAGACCTGCCGGCTACTTTCCCCTTTATTATAAAAACCGTTGCAGGTCTTTCTAAAAGTCAGCTCAGTCTGGCAAAAGAGCAATAACACTAGCATTGCTTCTCCTGTTTATCGGCATTCTATGAATGTGCTGCTTCTGCGTGGTTAAATAGCCGCATTCAATTGTTTGCCTGATGCATTCATGTTAAAAATTATTTTACCCGGTTCCGGATACTTCTCAGCCGGAGTGAAAGCGCAATCTGCACAATCCCTAACATTAAAACAGCAATGCCGGTATAAACAACAATCGTTAAGCCGCCAAAAACCGGGTTGGTGATCATCATGATGGCAAAAAGAACGCCAATAATGGCAGCAAACAAGGCCCAGCCCCAACCGGAAATACCGATTTTCTGCAGACTGAATGCATGGAAAATACCCAGTAAGGATCTGAACAGGATGACAAACCCGATATACATCGGTAATACGGTCATCGTAAGCGCAGGTGATGAGAGTAAAAAAATCCCAAAAATAATATTAACGATACCGCCAAACAGGGCCCAGCCCCAGCCGGCATCATATTGCTTACTGCTAAAAGCATAGGCCACCTCGAAAATCCCTGATACCAGGAAAGCCGTGGCAAAGAATAGTGATAATGCCAGATAAGAGGCAAGTGGCTGGCTAAAAATATAAAAACCCAGCAAAACAAATAAGATACCTGAAAGTAAAAGCAACCACCAGTTTTTTAGTCGTTCCTGTAAAGATTGTGTAGCCATAGTTTTATTTTTTTAAGTGAGGGGATATTGCCTATTAAAGATACACTAAAAAACAGAAGCTTTTATCCGGCCGCCTGCCATTTACCAGGTGGAGGATTTTACAGATCGGTATCATTAAAATTGTACCTTTCCACATAAACCCATCATCAATGAGAAAACATTGCTTTTTCCTGCTTGGCTTTCTTTGGCTCATCCGGTTGTACCCCAATGCCCAGTCTTCTGTTGAAGATACTCTTTTAAAGCTGATGGAGCAATATCAGGCCATCGGTTTATCAGTTGTTGCCGTAAAGAACAACAAGATCATCTATAACCGGTCTTTTGGCTATAAAAACCGGGAAGACAAAACCTTAATTCAGAACACCGATATTTTCCGCATCGCTTCTATTTCTAAATCATTTACAGCAACATCCCTGATGCAGCTGGTGGAACAGGGAAAATTAAGCCTGGACGATGAAGCGACAAAGCTGGTCGGGTTTAAAATTAATAACCCCAAATACCCGGATGTACCTATAACGCTCCGGATGCTCCTTTCTCATACATCCAGTCTGAATGACAGGAATGGATATTTCAATCTGGACGTGGTGAATCCTGAAAAGAACCCCAATTGGGCAACCTGTTACAATGATTATAAACCGGGCACGGATTACGAATATTGCAACCTTAATTTTAATCTTGCAGGAAGCATTCTTGAAAAGATATCAGGCGAGCGTTTTGACCAGTATGTAAAGAATCATATTTTAACCCCCCTGCATTTGTATGGAGGCTATAATGTTGACTCTTTAGACAGGAACCGGCTCGTTACGCTCTATGAATATGACGATTCCTCCCATACATTCAGCAGTGCGCCAGACGCCTACAACTCTCCCAAAGCACGGCTGGTTCATTATACAAGCGGATACAGTACCCCTGTTTTTTCACCAACCGGCGGTATGAAAATATCAGCGCTGGATCTTGCAAAGTATATGATGCTGCACATGAATTACGGCACCGGAAATGGCATAAAAATCATTTCAGAGCAAAGCAGTAAAACCATGCAGACCAAACTTTCCGACAAGGAAAATTATGGTCTGGCCTTATGGACAACAGACAGCCTGATCAATGGAGAAAGAATGGTTGGGCATACAGGAGATGCTTATGGTTTGTTCAGCAGTATGTTTTTTCAGCCGGAAAAAAAATTCGGGTTCATCGTCATCACCAATGGATGTATCCCTCAATACAAAAATGCGGTCATCGCATTATTATATGACGCCATCAACAGC
>DASVMC010000321.1:0-9929 GCA_036384555.1 Niabella sp.
AAGACCAGCTGGCTACCCCGCGGAAGACCACCGGCCCAACGAAACAGGCGGGCAATGCTTTGGGCACTCAGGTAGATCAATACGCCCAGGCAGGCAACAAAGACCGGCTTGTTATAATCAATAAGCGGGCTATTCAAAGTCTGCTGTAATTCGGGGTCCTCCAGGTCCGCTTCCAGAAAGCTAAGGTTTGAAGGCGGCAACAGCCCCGCCGCCTCCAGTTTTCCTTTCTTACCCTGCTGACTGGCGGGATGATCTGCTTCAATGATCTGCAGCCCGTTTGCCCAGGCGGGTTGCCGAAAGGCAAAAGTATCCAGTCCGGCACCGAGCATCAGGTATTGCCGGACGCCTGCCTGGTAAGCTGCCTTCAGGCAATCTTCAGCATACCGGCTTCTTAATACGATATGCGTCCGCATAGCCAGCACCCCCGGAAGGAAATAGTAAGATTGATTGGCCAGGATCCATTCAGCAGCTTCAGTTCCCAACAGCTGCAGGATGACCGGATCTGTAAGCAGCCGGTGCGGACCATCCAGCAGCTGGTGTGCAGCCCGCAACATAGCTGCGGCAATGGCAGTTTTACTTGCTTCCCCTTTATTCACTTGTTGCCGGTTGATGAATGATGACGCATACACCTGATTTATCCCGTAAAGCGAATTCCAGAAGCCCCCAGGGCTGTAATTTTATACGGCGCAGGTTGGGGTGCAGCAATTCCGGATTTCTTGCTGTAACCTCTTTATAAAAGGCTTCAATATCATCCGTTTCAATCCGTATTTCGGGCCGGTCTTTTTCAGCAAACTCCCGGTCTTCCACTAAATAAAGCACTATTTCATCCCGCCTGATGATATAAAAAGGATGCGGTTTTGTTTCCTTATAGACTACTTTAAACGCCAGGCCCTCTACAAAAAGATGGGTGCCGTCAGCAATAGCTGCATAGAATAACTTGGGGATTACCTTTATTAGTTTCATACATACCTGTTTTTGGTGATCTGACCGAGCGCTGCTATACCCCCCTATCCTTCCTGTATAAATGCAAGTACATGCCCATCCGGGTCGCCGATGTAAAATTCCTTTCCATAAGGCATCTGCCTTAAGGGCTGTATGAACAATACCTGTTTGTCCTGCAGCTCTTTACAGATCTTTTCAATATCACTTACAGAAAAAAGAACGTCTGTATCCTCATTCTCCTTTTGGGTTCTTTTAGTTCCTGAAGGTATTCCTGATTTCAGGTGAAGGGAACAGCCATCCTTAATAAGGCCCGCATAAAAAGCTTCATACCGGAACTCCACGTCAAAACCCAGCATATTGGTATAAAATGCTACAGACCGCTCAAGATCATTTACCAGAAGCTGAATGCTCATTCTGTTAATAGTGAACCCAGTTGCTGTCGTCATATCGTTTTGTTTATTATTGCCGGTGCTGCCTGCTTTCGCTGCTTCAGCTGAAACACGTTATCTTCCGGGTCCAGCCCATCGCAAACAAGAAAATCATACCCGTCAAAACACATTACCGCTTTCATACGCACGTTCTTTCTAACCAGATCTTCTCTTACTGCATAAATATCCTCTTTAATGTCAAATACCAGTTTTGCAGCATAATACGCCGGTGAGGATTGCCTGTTCTGATACGCCTTCCCCGCTTTGTGAAGCCCGATCTGACAGGCACCTGTATTTAAGAGTACCCAATCCGGTGCAGCTTCCCCTTCAAGAGCCAGCTGCAATACCTCTGTATAAAATATCCTCATCGTATCCATATCATTCACGAAAAGAATGACCGTATTTAAACAAAATTGCATACCTGCGTTTTTGAATCCCAAAGTTGAGCAGGAGCTGTGTGTTTGTGCTTTACAATTGTTAAGAAATGAATACCGGGAAAGAAAATAACAAGCCTTCCTACAAACTGCTGCCGGCAAAAGGAGCGGTGTCCTACAGGCAACGTTTCCGTATCCTGCTCAGGGAAACGGCTGTAATACCCAGGTAGGAAGCAATGTATTGGAGCGGAACACGCTGTATGATCTCAGGATGATTTTGCAACAGGTACTCATAACGCTCCCGGGGCGTATTCTTCAGGTAAGAAAAAAAATGCCGCATAAAATCTGCCTGAAGATCGGCCGATTTTTCCAGCATATAATGATACAATACCTGTTCTTTTTTAACCAGTTCCATTTCTGCCGGGCCCAGCCACCGGGCTTCCACGGGCTCCATCGTTTCTATATTGTACTGACCGGGGATTTGCTTACGAAAGCTTTCCGGGGCATACACGACATCACCTTCAAAAAAGAACTGGAAACATATTTCCCGGCCATCATGGTTGAGCCAGCTGCGAACACTTCCTTTTTCAATCACGCAAACCTTTCGGCAAATGGCTCCTTCTTTTAAAAGAAAATGTTTTGCCGGTAACCGTTCATACCGCCATAAGGACTGATATTTTTTCCATGCATGTTTTATATGTTCAGGCAGGAACAACTGTGGCACTATAAAAATGGATAATGGGATGAAGGATCATGCTCAACACCTCACTTTAACGGTTTTCCCTGAATGCTCCTTTCATTAATAAAGATAATCAAAACCTGTTCCTCTTATTAATTTTAATTCCAGAATACAGGAAAAGGAGTCCGGAAATACACCAAAAATTATTAATAAAAAAGAGGCACGTGTGCCTCTTTTTACAGTACAGGGCAGTGACACCCTATTCATTTATCCAAAGCCCCCATTTCTGATCAAACTTATACCATTTGCCATCAGACGCCTGCCATTTCCATTCAGGTACTTCTGCCCAGTCCTTACCATCTGAAGACCATACCAGTTTCCCATCATTAATTTTAAGCCATTTGCCGTCTTTATCCATCCAGGCACCATCATCAACAGGCGACCATTTTTTACCGTCGGTGCTCCACCACAATTTGGCCATTTTATCAATTTTGTACCAATAGGTTGTTCCGTCCTTAATACCAGGCCAGGTCTGATTCTTCACTTTTTTCCAGGAATCGGCTTTGAAATAAAAAACAGTAGCTAACTGATTTTCTGCATTCAATACATTTGCAAAGGCACTGCCCATAAAAAACAGTGCAACAATAAAAATTATCTTTTTCATATACTTTTTTTAAGGATGTTAAAGTTGGCGTTTAGGATTTAATAAACGGTGTTACAATTGCGATCACCTGGTCATACGTCAGCGGCTCATCAAAGCTTTCTGAAGCAGCGTTTGCACTTACGAATGTAGTAATGTTGATATTGGCCTGTGTAGTAACTTCTTCTCCATCGTAGCTTTTCTGTACTGCGGGGTCATTAATGCTACCGGGATTTTTACCGGTGATCCAGGGTTTGATCGTCACATCATTTGCTCTTGCACGGCGCATTTGTCTTAGATGCGATGCATGCCGCGCTTCAACAGAATGAATGTTCAATGCCGCTGTTAATACCGTATCATTTGTCATTAATACGCCGGCTTGTCCTTTATAAGCCCGTACACCAGTATCTTCAAAGGTTTGGGCCACTGCCAGCAGCACATCATAATTGGTAAATACATTGGCGAAATGTCCGCCAGCTGTAAAATCAAATGCCGGCCTGGCAACCGGTGTCGCGTTCAGCTGTTTTATAACAGCAGTAAGAAATGTGACATGCTGGTTCTCATGATCCCGGATGGTCGTCAACGCCGCTGTTGCAGCACCAGAAGGAATAATTCCTGAAGCCACAGCCTTGGTATAAAATTCTGATTCCAGGTATTCGAGCGTTAATGCATATTGTAGCACACCTGTTACATCAGAAGGGGCGGATTGTCCATATGCCTTGTTCAGGAGCCCGCCTAAAGCCAATGGCAATGCTGCCAGGGTAATTTTGCCACCGATCCTGGTAAAATTGCTGATTGCCATACGACGGGAGCTTAACCGATCATATATATCAGGATCTGCTTTTTCAATAGCATTAAATATCTGATGGAAGTTCATAAAAATAGTTTTAAGAATGAAAAAATCAGGATTGAGGTAAATTACCGCCCCACAATTTGGATTTGAGAAAACTTTGAGCAATCATCAATACATCGGCGGGCGCCTTAGACATGTCCATACCATTGGCATCAATTACCGTATGATCGGCAAAACTGCCATTACTGATCAGATCTCTTATATAGGCTGCATGCCGCGCCTCAACCGAAACAATCTTGCCTGCAAGCAACAGGTAATTTTTATCGGCAATCAAAGATCCGGCACCGTTATAGGCTGATACGCCCAGGTCTTCAAATGCCTTTGCTGTTGCCAGTACTGAATCTCTCTTCCCAAAATCGATGCTGGAAAAATTAACATCCAGCCCTGGTATCGCAGCTTTATCCAATGCTTTTTTAAAAAACTCCCTGTGCGCCACTTCATGGTCCCGGATATCTGCCAGCAAAGCGGTTTCGGAAGCCGTGATGCCTGCATATTGGGACTCGATCACTTTTGTATAGAAGGCTGCTTCCAGCTGTTCCAATGCATATGCATAATTCAAAATACCGATGTCCCCTTTTCCAAGGTCAATACTGCCCGGCGGCACAGGCCCCATATCATGATCCTTATTACAGGAGACCAGGTAAGCAGCACCCAGTCCGCCTAACCCCAACACGGAAAGGAATTTTTTACGGCTGACCGGTTTTATTGTCCCCCATTCCCTTTCTGAAATAGCCGGATGTGTTCCGGATGAATTTTCATTTTTCATATCCGTTTAATTTTAAAATTTATAAATCAGGATGTATACTATAGATATATACGGCACTAAACGGTAACCGGATTTGCAGAACTGTAATTATTTTTTAAGCGTACCTGCCTGTAATGGTTGCGTTCTGTTTTTGTAAGCGAACTACTGAAGCAGTGTTTGCATCAACTGACGCCGGTAACTAATTATTGACAAGCTGAGAAACCCGTAAATTAAAAAGGGCTGCAATGCTGCAACCCTTTTTCTGAATCTGTTACCTGAATATAACTTTTATCAAATACGTTTTTTTTAAGCAAACAGATTTTAAACAATACAGATTTTATCCGGGAACTTTGCCCATTGCCTGTAACTGTTCTAAAGTAGGTGTAGGACTACCGCCGGCTTTTTCAAGCGTAATAGCAAAGGCCTGGGCTTTTTCAATATTTTTCAGCGTACACATAGTAGCGCAGTTTCCGATAACACCCGCATCCACCGGTGTACCATCTACCAATGCCCATAACTGATATTGCTTGTCGGGAGGAGGTGTGGGCAGCCCTTGCATAACCAGCCGCACTTCTTTGCTGGTTCTATTCCAGATAACAATGGCTTTTGTTGTTTTTTGTTCTTTTAATGCCGATAATTCAATTCTTACCGAAGCAGGATCAGACAAGAACTGCAAATTGGCCATTAGTTCATCTGACCGGGTCTGCAGCGCATTATTTTTCGAATACAGTGCTGTTTGCTGTAAGGCAAGCTCTTTGTTTTCTTTTTCTAAGGTTTTTACTTTCTGATACGCATAAATATTATAGCCAATACTAATAACGATCAGTATAGCTGCAGCAGCTACAAGCGACTTTGGGAAAAGAAGCACTTTCCGCTTTCCAGCCGATTGCACCGGACTAGTTTGTGGTTTTAACGACTGCAATACCTGTTGCCTGAAAACCGGGGGCAGCGGTACGGCATTTTCCCGGGCATTTGCCTCCAGTTGCGATTCAAACTCCAGGATGGCGGCATTTATTTCCGGATGTACAGAACGCATTTGCTCCAGCGCTGCAACCTCTTCAGCATCTGCAAGGCCCAGCACATAGCTTTCAATAATACCGCTTTGTATATATTCCTGAATATCCACCTTTTATTTAATATATTTTCTTAATTCGATCAATGCATTGCGCAACCGTGTTTTTACAGTCCCCACCGGGATACCGGTTTCTTCAGCAATAGCATTATGACTTAATCCATCAAAATACGCCAATTCCACAACCTGCTGATATTCTTCCCTGAGATTTTTTATCAGTCCCTTTAACCCTATTGTATCTATATTTAGTCCGGTTCCTGAAGGAATTGCATGTTCATGCCCGGAAATCACTGTATTCCGGAGCGTATTTTTCCAGTTTTTACTTCGAAGCATATCAATAGCAGTGTTTCTTGCCAGGGAAGACAGCCAGGTGAACAGCCGGCCCTTTGCCGCATCATATGCATTGATCTGGTTCCATATTTTTATAAAACATTCCTGTACAACATCCAACGCCTGTTGTTCATCCTGAACAAAGCTTAAAACTATTCCGTTCAATGAAGCGGCATAATGATCATACAGGTATTCAAATGCAGTTGGATCTCCTTGCTTCAAAAGCGCAACCAGTTCATCCTCACGGTATGTATATCGTTTATTCAAGTAGTTATAACATCAGGTATCCAATATACGTAATAAATAAGGTTCCGGTTTTCTTTTCTTCAAAGAAATGCCTACTCGGCTGTTCTTCTCAAAACATTTTCTTAACCTGTATCAAAAAATCAACTGATCTGTAGGGCTCCCGTTATAAAAATGTCTTTTGTGGATTTTTTTGATGGAACACATCCGATTTTTGGCCTGGTTATTGGCTTAGACTAAGCAAATGAACTAACATTTATTATTATGACACCTATAATTATCAGTATCGCCTCTTTCATGCTCCTGTACAGCATTGGCGTTATCGCCGCAATAAAAGCCAGACGATGACATTCTGCTACCATCTTCAGGCGCTGGTTGCCGGTACCCTAATACGCAGTATCGCCCTTGCCGGTATATGGCTGAAAAAGCAAACCGGGTTCCTGTCTGCAAAAATACTTTTCAGACCGATAAAGCATCCGGGTTCTCCGCATCCAGGCTTTTAAATTTAAGCCGGGCTGCAAGCGCCCGCATTCTCAATAATATAGAGGCAATTTCACTTCTTCTGTCTTCCGGCAAATAATCATATAAGCTGATCTCATAAGTAAAATAAACATCCGTATTCATGATCTCTTTGGGTGTTCTGCCGGAAAATACCCTGATAAACATTAGAAGGATCCCTTTAATCACTTTACTGTCACTGTCTCCTGAATAATACACTTTCCCGTCACGGTATTCTGCTTCCAGCCATATTTTTGACCGGACCGCCCTGATCAATTTTGCAGGCGTCCTGTTTATAGCAGGTAATAAAGTACCAAGAGTTGCAAAATGACGGAAATATCTGAATTTACCTTTAAGTCCGTTCACAAGTGAGTCAAACTCCTGAATGATCTTGTCCTGAATCTTATCCAAATGCATCCTTATTAATTTAAAGGTTTTAAGAATAGGTTTTTATACAATTGAGGCTGCAAAAACGGGCCGCTTTTATGCGGTTCTTAGCCGGGCTTATCTGCTATAATCAGCGTAGAAGGAATATCCTGCAGCCATAGATTCTTCGATTCCTCCAGTTTTTTCCAGCTTTCCAAACTAACCAGCATCAGATCCTGCTGCTGTAATACTTCTTTTTCAATCATCTTCTGGTGCTGAAGCGCTATATGATTCGGCGCTATCCGCTCTATTGCCCTGATCCGCTCTTTTGCCACCGGACTGTTTTTAACGATCCCCGACACATCCGATAAAATAACCTGGGCCTCCATGTTATGAATCAGTTTCTGGGCATAATCAATCAGAAACAGATCCTTTATATCCAACACCGGTATCAATACGCGTTCAATGCGGGCCAGGTTCTTATCAATCAGAATCCCCACGGGAACCTGGGCTTTCAAAATCACCTGTCTGGTATGTTCGTCAAACAGCGAAGTCTCAAATATATTTTCCCGCCCTGTAACGGTATTCAGCAGTTTCTCCGGGTTAATGATCCGCGTGGTATAGCCGAGCAATCTTCCCAAAAGGCTTCCTTCATATATCGACTCTCTCAGCCCGATCAAAAGCAGATCGTATGCTCCCTTGTTGGCTACATTCGTTATTTCATTATCAATATCCGCCGATTCTTTAAACAGGGTCGTTATTTTCCGGTTCAGGCTGATCGATTCTTCCACCACTGGCTCAAACCGTTCTTTTTCATACTCCTCTATGTTATAATAATGCAATTCACGCGCCGGCGAAAGATGCATTGCTGTAAGAGTTGAATTCCCATTCAGCTTGTTGGTAAATGCATTTGCCAGCTTTAGCAATGCTTTTCCGGACTCCGGCTTATCAAAAGAAAAAAGGATCTTGTACTTGCTAATTTCTTTCAACTCCACAGGTATTTCCACCGGCTTGGATCTGAATACGCGGTTGATCAGGTCCAGTGCCGGCCCCGTCATGAAAGTAGTAATCAACGCCATTAATACCATCATAGAGAAAACAGCCGGCGTTAGCACTCCTAAATCATAGCCAATGTTTAATACAACCAGTTCCATAAGTCCCCTTGTGTTCATCAGCACACCAATAGAGAGACTGTCCTTCCAGCTTTGCCCTACAAATTTTGCTGCTATAGCGCCACCTAAAAATTTCCCCGCAACCGCAATCAGAATGATCAACCCTGTCAGCTTCCATAATGCAGGATCGTTGAGCAAACCTATTTGCGTCCTCAAGCCGGTAAATACAAAAAACAAAGGCAACAAAAGCACCAGGGCCACATCTTCCAGCTTTTCTATAAAAAGGTTCCTGAATTTCATACTCTCCGGCATAATAGCGCCTGCCATAAACGCCCCGAATAATGCATGAACACCGATCACCTCTGTAGCATATGCAGAAATGATCAGCGTAAGAAAAAAGATAGCAATAATGGGCTTGGTAAGGCTTTCTTTGGAATTATAAATATTGCCGATCCTGGCTAAAAAAGGACGTACGATCCTGATCATTATTAAAACATACCCCAGTGCCAGCAGTATGGTATAAAGCGAGCTGACAAAAGAACCGGCCCTTGCAATAGCAATTACGGCAGCCAATATACACCATGCAGAAATATCATCAGCAGCCGCACAGGTAATGGCCATTGTACCCAGTCTTGTTCTGGTGATGCCCCGCTCCTGAACAATCCGGGCCAATACGGGAAAAGCGGTAATACTCATAGCGATACCCATAAACAAGGCAAAAGATAAAAACTGAACACCTTCCGGAGCAAAGGATTGATACATGAAATACGCCAGCCCCATACCTAACGCAAAAGGAACAATAATACTTGCATGACTGATGACCACGGCATCATGGGTCTGGTTCCGGAGTATTTTCAGATCCAGTTCCATACCTACAATAAACATAAAAAAGATCAGACCGATCTGGCTCAGGAACTGAAGATTGTCCAGCGACTGAGGAGGAAACAGTGCCGCCGAAAGCCCCGGCAGGTACATTCCCAGTAACGAAGGCCCCAAAATAATACCCGCCACCATTTCCCCGATCACCGTGGGCTGTCTGATCTTCGTACAGATCCAGCCAAATAATTTTGCAACAAGAATAATTGTAACAATCTGAACCAGCAGGAGTGCAAGCGGATGGCTGAGGTTGTGTTGCAGGGATTCCGTAAAATCGGCCCATTGCCCTTTCCCGGATGAGGGGTGGACCGTTTTCCGGCCCAGTTCCAGTTTGGCACCTATCGAAGCAATTGCATAAATAAGCGCCGAGAACCCGCCGATCATGCAAACATAAAAAACACTCTTCTTAACTTTATTCATCTGGTGATTTAAAACGCTATTATTCTATAAAACAGGCTGCTGCCGGTTACTGCAATGCCCTATAAACAGGGATATTACCCGGACAGCCTGAAAAAGCCGGGACGAAAATGGGGACTATAAAATAATTTTTAAAGATCCGGGCTGCTAAAAATGAAAAAAATGTAATAAGCCCGGCAAAAACTGTAATAAAATCAGATGCGGATTTTTTGGAGAAAATCTTTCCTGTAAGCTTCACTTAAGGTTAATTTCAGCGGGTCTCCCTCGGGAGTAAGGATATTTGTAACAATTTCATCAGAAGAAAATACCTGTACCGCTTTTAGTGCGATCAGTTCCTTTTTATTTACTCTTACA
>DASVMC010000322.1:0-3188 GCA_036384555.1 Niabella sp.
CCGCAGCAATGCTTCTTAATACAGGAACCCCTGAAACGGATGTTCCTTAACAGACATTCCTGTTTCCTGACAGGCTGGAAGGCCGCTGAGCGTATATCTTTACCCGCTTTTAGCTATTTTTACAGTTAAGGAAGCACACAATGAAACTTTATATAAAAAATATGGTCTGCAACCGTTGTAAAATGGCCGTGAAAACGGAATTGGACCGGCTGCATATACCGGTGAACAGTATTGAACTGGGAGAAGTGGAGCTGGAGCACCCTGTTACACCCGGCGAAAAAGAACAATTGGAAGCAGGATTGAATGCATTAGGTTTTGAATTGATCGATGATAAAAAAAGCAGGCTGATCGAACATATTAAAAAAGAGATCATACAACTGGTGCATTACCAGGACAGTGAGCTAAAGACCAATCTCTCTGACTACCTGAGCAGCAAGCTGTACCATGATTATAACTATATGTCGAATCTTTTTTCAGAAGTAGAAGGTACGACCATTGAAAAATACTTTATTAACCAGAAAATTGAACGGGTTAAGGAGCTGCTGGTTTATGATGAACTTTCTTTAAGCGAAATAGCTTATCAGTTGAATTATTCCAGTGTGGCACACCTGAGCAATCAGTTTAAAAAAGTAACCGGTTTTACACCCAGCTATTTCAAGAATCTCAGACATGAAAAGCGAAAGCCGCTGGATATGGTATAATAATAAAACGTTATATCGCATAATTCCTGCAAGGATTCGTTGACGATAAATAAATCCTTTTTCGATCAGCATTGCATGGTACTAATTCTTTCCGGCAGATCGCTTGCGACGGGAATCTACTAAAATAATTTTAATTTTACCAGTAACCGGATGCTGGTCATAATCATAAATAACAATACTACAAGAACAAGACTAAAGTTTGCATATATGAGACTAAAACTTTTCTTACTGATACCATTACTATTTTTTATAGCAACCGCAAATGCTCAAATTATTTACCCCCAGGGTGGTTTACTGGCAACACTTATATACAACATATCTATCAAAGAGCTGCCCGAGCACGGCTTTTTACCGGGAAAGAAATTCCCTACATACAATGCTATAAACAAATATAACTTTGAAGGAAAGAAAGTAAAGGTTCTTCTGTACGATGACAGGGATTCGTTAAGTTTAAAAAAAATCAATTGTACCGAAGTTGCGCTGACTAATCAAACAGAATTTACAAAAGAGCAAGGTATTGCCAAGGTGTGGCTATACATCAATAAACTCTTTAAGGATGCTAATCTGATCATCGATTCATCAGCAAATGGCAGCCGGGAAATTGGTTTTGGGAAAATTACTGTACACGGCCTATGCCAGGTTTCAGTAATACAAAACGGCATAACAGCCCTGTATTGTACCGATCTGGCAGATGGGGATAAGACCGCTCCATTACGTAAATCAAGTTTTGCCACAAGAAAAACAGCCATGCGTTTGATGGTATCCGCTGCGATCAGGGATACAATTGAAAAAATTTTGACAGACCTGAGTAATAGACAAAAAGCCTGAAAAAAAACTTATCGAGGTTTGCTCTAAAGTTGTATTCCATCCATAGTATAGAAATGCCATACAGACGGTACCTTCGCCCGGTTCGTGTCCGCACGAATCCGCATTCCGGCCCGTGAGGACACGGGAGCCGGCTGCCACTCGCATCCATACCGTATCCGGTATCAAGTATCAGGAAGCCGGCATTGAATTATTGGTTTCCCGTATCGAAAGCGCACCGCTGGGGCAGCGGCTTACCTGTTCGCTGATGCGGGCCGCTGCTGCACCGTTGACATTGATCCATTTTTTAATTTTCGGGTCGAATACTGCTGGTAATTCCTTCCAGCAACGGGTTGCATGCGTGCAAAGTTCCGGCTTCCATACCACAGTTATCTGCTCATTCTGATACAGGATACACTTTGCATTTTCCCCGTCCTTTTTCATAAATGTACGTACCTGAATGTTATTTTCCAGCAGCCTGGAAACGGGGCAGGCTTTTGCAATTTCCTGCAGGCGTTCTTTCTGCTCATCAGGTATTGCTTCGGGAAAATAGAGGTCCCTGTCTATTATGGTAACCATTGCCCCGGCTTTTTCTTCCTGATACATATTAACATTGACCGCCACTTCCGGGATAGTCCATCCCTTGCGTTCGATATACATTCTTAATGTGATCAGTGTGCAGGAAGCAAGCGACGATAGCAGCAGGGTATATGGATCAGGGCCCTTGTCCTCCCCGCCTTTTGACTTTGGTTCGTCTGCGATGAAGCTTCCGTTCCGCCATGTAATGCGACATGTATATTTGTCAGTGCCAATTGCGGCGTTTACCGGTTTTTCGAATCGATATTTCATACCTGTTTTTTAACTGGGTGAATCAATCCTATAAATTTAACTTCTTTTATTCTTTATCCGGTTAACCTGGATTAATGACCATCTGCAGGAAGTTCCATAATGTCAGTGACGTTCCCTCCTTTTTTGTTCATGCGTCAACAGCGGAGGCATCTGCTCATACTCGCTGTACCCTGTCACCGGGAAATCTGCAAAAAAAATACGAAATCGTGTAACACGCTGTCCCTGATCTGTATGGAACTTTGTGGATACCTTTTTAAATAATTTTCATATGACATCTGAACCATTACATACAATCGCAATTCCACTGGAAGGCATCGAAAACGAACACAGTGCTTTAGCTGTAGACAACAGCCTTGGTACAGTTGCAGGTATTGAATCGCACAAAGTACGCCTTGATCTCCAAAAGGCATTGATCACCACAACCGATAATGAAGCCGTGACCAAAGCGGTTGACAAGATCCGTGGTCTTGGTTATAAAGTGCCTACGGTTCACCAAACCATTCCGGTACTCGAAATGACCTGCGCCTCCTGTGCGGTCAGCGTGGAAAGCATGCTAAAATCCCAGCCGGGCATTGTAAGCGCATCCGTCAATTTTGCCACCGCCGCTGTTGCGGTGGAATACCTGCCGGGCCTCATCAATATCGGCCAGATGCAGCAAGTCATACGATCCATCGGGTATGATCTTTTCATTGAGGATACAGACAGGAGCGCAACTGCACTGGAAGCCATCCAGGAAAAAAAATTCCATGCGCTCAGGAATAAAACCATTTGGGCGGGCATCCTTACTGTACCACTGGTAATCATTGGAATGTTCTATATGCACATGCCCTATGC
>DASVMC010000323.1:0-4598 GCA_036384555.1 Niabella sp.
GCAAATAGACCAGGACTCTACAATGCCCGGCACGGCGTATAATCCCCAATGGATCAAGATCCCGAATTTCTGATCCTGCCATTGTTCCAGCTTTTGTTTTACAAGCGCATCTTCCGGCCATTCGTATTGACCAGATTGCGGATGCATTCCCTGTTCCTGCGTCCGGGCAGCGCTGCATACCAGGCTACACACCATAAACAATAGCAAACTCTTAATTATCCTGATCATAAAAGCGTCCAACACATTTTGCTTATTCAGCCAGCCATTTTTCAATCTGTTGCAGGTCCGGCTCAGATAATCGCAGCTGCATTGCCTTCGCATTTTCTGTAGCCTGCCGGGCATTACGGGCACCGGCCAATGCAGCGGCAACTTTTGGCTGGTGAAAGACCCACGCCAGTGCCAGTTGCGCTGTTGTAGCATGATACCCCGCTGCCATTTCCGCAAGGTGATCCGTCAGCTTTGCTACTTTATCCATATCAAATTGTTGAAAATAGCTGTTCCTGTGATCATCTTCATGAAGCTGATAGGAGCTGTTATATTTACCCGTCAGCAACCCGCGTTCCATGGGGCTGTAGGCAATAATGGAAAGGTTGTGCTGCTGCGCATAAGGCACAACATCCGTTTCTATTTTCCTTTTCAGCATGCTGTAAGGAACCTGGTCAGAAGCCAGCCTTACTGTTTGTTCAGCTTCTGCTAATTGCGCCCCGTTATAGTTACAAACACCGATCGCTTTTACTTTACCCTCATCCAGCATTTTCTGCATTGCCTCCATTGTTTCATGAACAGGTGTTGTGCTATCGGGCCAGTGCACCTGGATCAGGTCAATATATTCCGTTTGCAGCCGCTGTAAACTCGCCTCCACTTCTTTGATCGCATTTTCATAACCCCCATACCGGTAGATCCTCCTTATAACACCATCGTTATCCTTTCTTTCGAAGGCAAAATCGCCTTTTTCCCGGTCCCAGATCATACCAAACTTGGTCAGTATCTGAAGGGATTCCCGTTCATATCCTTTTATTGCTTTTCCCACCAGCTCTTCGCTATAGCCCATTCCGTAAACAGGCGCAGTATCAATAGAAGTAATACCGTTATCGATAGACGTTTTAATGGCAGCCAGTGAATCTGCTTCCTCATTCCCGCCCCACATGGCGCCTCCAATAGCCCATGCACCTAACGTTACCGGAGTAATGGCGACGGTAGTTGTTCCCAGTTTGTTGCTCATTTTATATTATTTTCTTATAAAAAATCAATTCCTTTACCTGCCGCTGGAAGGTACAACCATTTTTACAGAATTACCGGCAGGCGAAGCAGAATTCAGAAAACGGGATGATCAATTTTAGGTTGTGAAACAGTATCTTCGCTGCATCAATCTACTCATCAAAAAAATAAACAATGCATAAATACAAAAGGGTCTTACTAAAACTTTCCGGAGAATCTTTAATGGGAGATAAAAATTTTGGAATGGATTCTGATGTAATCTCTCAATACGCAAAAGAAATAAAGTCCGTTACAGACCTGGGTATTGAAGTAGCGTTGGTAATTGGCGGTGGCAATATTTACCGGGGAATGAATGAGGCCGAAACGGGCATCGAACGTGCGCATGGCGATTATATGGGAATGCTGGCTACAGTAATTAACGGCATGGCCCTGCAGGCCGGCCTGGAAAAGATTGGCTTATTTACCCGTTTGCAAAGCGCTATCAAAATGGAACAGATCGCAGAGCCGTATATCCGCCGCCGTGCAATCCGTCACCTGGAAAAAGGCCGGATTGTTATTTTTGGGGCCGGTACCGGTAATCCCTATTTTACAACTGATACAGCGGGTTCTTTGAGGGCTATTGAAATCAATGCCGATGTTATTTTAAAAGGCACCCGTGTTGATGGCGTTTACACTGCCGACCCGGAAAAAGATCCTACGGCTACAAAATATGATGAGGTGTCCTACCAGGAATGTCTTACCAAGAATCTTCGCATTATGGATATGACCGCCTTTACCCTTTGCATGGAAAATAACCTGCCGATCATCGTTTTTGACATGAACAGAGCAGGCAACCTGAAAAAACTAGTAGAAGGTGAAAAGGTGGGCACACTGATCCGTTAATGAACTAATTCATGAATGGATTCCGATTCAATACAGATAAGTTTGATTTCTGGCCTATTTATGAGGCAATAAAAAAATATTATCCTATTGGCGTGGAAATAGACCCTGAGTTTTATCGTTCTTATTCTGGGCACGCTGAATTAATAAATATTCTTAGTGAAAAAGTCCATAATGATGAAAATTATACATCAATCTGGACAAATTTTGAAAATAAATTAGCTCTCAACACCGGCAAAACTGTTATAGGGACTAGTTATGGGCAAAATTTTTGTTATAGTGCCACACTGGTCGTCACCGAAGAAGTACATAATAATTTTACTTATAGAAATCTGATTCATTTTTTTGTAAGCTTCCTGGGACCTTTTTATTGTGTTATTGGTGAAAGCCAGAACGAATTAAAAATAAATCAGGATGAACAATTACCCAGATCTGGCTATCTTTCAACTAATTATCTCGTTGCCTCGCCTTACGGTGATTTTGTGTCGCTATTCAAAACAGTGGAACAATTTATTGAAGCAGCATTTGAAGGCTATAAGTTTATTCCTTATTGGATCAATGAACAGGTAATAACCGGATTATATTTGCATCATCAAAATCAAAATCAAAATCCGACGGTTTTTAATGTGCTTTTCAATGATCATATCGTCCTGAACAATCAGCGCTATCCCTCGGCAGGGGATCTCAGTTACAGAAGCGAGGATTGGTTTAAGACAGGATATGATCCTTCTAAAGAAGGACGTTGGAGTGTATATCCTCCACTAAGCGCTTTAAAGGGTATGGATAATGAAATTTCCACAGATTAAATGAAGTAGCCGTCAGCGGTCAATTCTCAGGTTTATAAAAATAACATTGATATGGAGCGCAATATTGCAGATATACGGATCAATTATTCCCGGAAAAGCCTGTCAGAAACCGAGGTGGCAACTGAGCCTATTGCACAATTCAACGCCTGGTGGCAGGAAGCAATACACAGCGAGCTTTCGGAAGTTAATGCCATGACACTGGCTACAGCAAATGCAGACGGCCTGCCGGACGCGCGTATTGTTTTATTAAAAGGGGTGACAGAACAGGGATTTGTGTTCTTTACCAACTATGAAAGCGCCAAAGGCAGGGAACTGGAACAAAACCCCCGGGCCTGCCTTGTATTCTTCTGGAAAGAATTGGAGCGCCAGGTGCGCATAACCGGTTCTGTTTCAAAGCTTTCTAAAGAAGAAAGCGAACACTATTTTTATTCGAGGCCTATCGGCAGTCAGATCGGGGCCATCGTATCTCCGCAAAGCTCGGTTATTCCTGACCGTGCATTTCTTGATGCACGTACCCTGGAACTGACGAAACGTGTGGAAGCCGGTGAAAAGATCATAAAACCGGAGCACTGGGGTGGCTTCCTGGTAACCCCTACCCGTATAGAATTCTGGCAGGGAAGGCCCAGCCGCCTTCATGACCGCCTGCTTTACGCATTACAGGCGGACGGGACCTGGAAAATGGAGCGCCTGGCCCCCTGAACAGCTTTTTTTGATAATACGCTGTTCTCAAAAAAAAATTCCTGATCTCGAAAGCCGGGACCGGCCAATATGCTTTTTTTTGCAAAAATTCTGTACGTGTACGCAAGCATCCCCGGAAAACAGCAAAAATCGCTGTTTTTACAAAATCAATACGGTCCTGTACAAACGGTTACCTGCACCAGTTAGTTATTGCCATAGAGAAGGAGCACTAATATACTTTATATGCAAGCTGGTTTAAAAAAAGAGAAAAAGAGAGCAGGATTTATTAAAAAATGGGCTTCGCGGCTGCATTTATGGCTGGGAATGACCGTAGGGATCCTGGTATTCATTATAGCGCTGACAGGTGCTTTGTATGTTTTTAAGGATGAGGTGCAGGATCTGTTGCGGAAAGATGCGATTTTTCACCATGAACCTGATATCCGGAACAAGGCTCCGCTCCCCATCCATACGCTGGAAGCAGCAGTTCAGGCACAATGCAACGAAAAATACCAGGTGCATTGGGTAGATGTACCCGTAGATAAGAGCCGTTCCTATCAATTCGTTTATTATGAAACCAACCCCGCTGGATGGAACTACTTCCGGGAATTTATTATTTACAAAACGGCTTATGTAAATCCATTTACAGGGAAGGTAATTGCCGTACTGGATGAAAAAAACGGCTTTTTCAATATTCTGAAGTTTATCCACTGGAGCTTTTTGCTGAACAGCAACTGGGGAAAATACCTGACAGGAATACCCGTGCTGGTATTCCTGGTGATGCTAATCACAGGCATTATTCTCTGGTGGCCGAAAAATAAAAAAGCAAGAAAACAACGGTTCTGGTTCCAATGGAAGAATATTAAGGCCTGGCGCAGAAAGAACTATGACCTGCATAATATCCTTGGCTTTTACAGTTCTTTAATTGCGCTCATTATTGCCATTACCGGCCTGTTCTATGCGTTTGCATTTGTTGGCAATGCTATTTATTTTACTTTTTCAGGCGGGAAAACTTCCATG
>DASVMC010000324.1:0-9737 GCA_036384555.1 Niabella sp.
AAAGAGCGGATCGCCGTAGGCGCCGTATATAAAATATTCACCTTATGCTTGTCTACAATATCCCAGAAACGACCGGCGTCCGGCCAGGTCGGGATACCTTCAAACATAAGACCGGTAGCGCCTGCCAGCAGCGGGCCATATACAATATAGCTATGCCCGGTGATCCAGCCAATATCTGCCGTGCAGAAAAAAACATCACCCGGCTGGTATTGAAATACATTTACAAAAGTATAAGTGGTCCATAACATATAGCCGGCACAGGTATGTACAACGCCTTTAGGCTTACCCGTACTGCCGGAGGTATACAATATGAACAGCGGATCTTCAGCATCCATTTCGGCCGGCGGAATGTTGAGCACTTCGTCGTTCATGGTTTCAATAACATCTTCCACTTCATCGCGCCACCAAACATCACGCCCTTTGATCATGCTTACCGGGGTACGGGTACGGGTATGAACAATGACCCTTTTTACTGTTTTATTACCGATCAGCGCGTCATCAATGATTGATTTCAGCGGAATGTCCTTTCCGCCGCGATAAGCCCCGTCGCAGGTAATGATGTATTCCGCGCCTGCGTCTTCCAGCCGGTCGGCAATGCTTTGTGCGGAAAAGCCTCCGAAAATAACCGAATGAATAGCGCCGATGCGTGCACAGGCCAGTACCGCAATGGCCAGCTCGGGAACCATGCCCATATAGATACAAATACGGTCGCCTTTTCGGGCACCATTGTTCCTGAGCACCTGTGCAAACTCACATACCTTGCGATGCAGCACCTTGTAGGAAAGCGTCCTCGTTTTCTCATTCGGATCATTGGGCTCCCAGATAAGCGCCGCAGTATCTCCTTTTGTTTTTGCATGCCGGTCCAGGGCATTTTCAGTAATGTTCAGTTTGGCACCTTCAAACCATTTGATCTTTGGTTCTGTAAAATTCCATTCCAGCACCCGGCTGCTGAAAGGCTGCTTTTTTTTCCACTCAAAAGTATCGGCTACATCTGACCAGAAACCTTCGGGGTCGTTAATACTTCTCTTATATGCTTCCTGATACTCCTCTATCGTTTTAATCTGAAATGGATATGACATAACGCTGCGTTTTGCGGGTCTAAATATAGGCAATTAAAATTATTCAAAATAACGCTTTATTTAATGAAGAAGTATTATCTTGAAGCCTGACTGCAAGTCATTCATCTAACGATTGTACGTAAACGATTGCAATTAACAAAACAAACACATGAAACAAGCAAGTGAAGCAGGTTTGCTTCGTAAAGTAATTGGCGCTTCTTCCCTGGGGACCATGATTGAATGGTATGACTTTTATATTTTCGGGATGCTGGCTAAAACCATCTCCACCGAATTCTTTCCCGAAGGGAACAGCACTGCTGCTTTATTAAGCACCCTGGCTATTTTTGCAGCCGGATTTATTGTAAGACCTTTCGGCGCCTTGTTTTTTGGCAGGCTGGGCGATCTGCTGGGAAGAAAATCAACCTTTCTTTTAACATTGGTGCTGATGGGCGGCTCTACTTTTCTCATCGGGCTGGTTCCGGGTTACCGGTCTATCGGCATAGCAGCCCCACTGATTGTGCTGCTGCTGCGGTTATTGCAGGGACTGGCATTGGGTGGCGAATATGGCGGAGCAGCTACTTATGTTGCCGAACATGCACCGCCGGGTAAAAGAGGCTTTTATACCAGCTGGATACAAACCACCGCTACACTGGGATTATTCCTTGCCCTGGGAGTGATTATGCTGGTAAAAATGAACCTGCCCGATGAGCAATTCAATGCTGAATGGGGCGGCTGGCGCTACCCGTTCTGGTTTTCTATTCTTTTAGTGATCGTATCCGTGTATATCCGTTTGAAGATGCAGGAGTCGCCTTTGTTTGCAAAACTAAAAAGCGAAGGCAAGGTGGTTCAAAACCCTTTAAAAGAAAGTTTTCGTAAGAAGGCCAACTTCCGGATGGTATTGCTGGCATTATTTGGCGCTGCTATGGGGCAGGGCGTTATCTGGTATACAGGACAGTTCTATGCACAAAGCTTTTTGGAGACCAAGGTAGCGCTGAATTTTGAACAGAGCCGCTCCATCCTCTTATGGGCCATCTTATTTTCTACCCCGTTTTTTATTTTTTTTGGCTGGCTGAGTGATAAAATAGGACGCAAATGGATCATGCTTTTGGGAATGCTGCTGGGAGTGCTTACCTACCGGCCGATCTTTAACACACTGCTTGAAAATGCCCGGACGGAAGCAACCGCCGCCGACACCGGCTTGTCCGAAACAAAAAGACAGGCAAAAATATTACCGGGCACAGCGGATTCACTCATTACCGTTAGCCGGTACTTTGAGCCGGCAGGTGGTATAAAATATATAAAAGAGCAAACCGATACGTTGCGTGCTGCAACCAATCATATATCAGAAGGAAAGGCGGTCATAAAGGATAAAGTGCTGCCCGGCTCCCTTTACTGGAAATACGTGGGCCTTGTGTTTCTCCTCATCTTTTATGTAACAATGGTATACGGACCTATTGCTGCCTTCCTTGTAGAACTGTTCCCGGTGCACATACGCTATACGTCTATGTCGCTCCCTTATCATATCGGTAATGGTGTGTTTGGCGGACTGGTACCTTTTATAGGGGTGCTGCTGCAGACAAGCTTTACAGAAGACCCGCTGGTGGGGCTTTGGTACCCCATTGGTGTGGCGGCGCTCAGCTTTATTATTGGCGCGGTATACCTCCGCAACCGTACGCCTGCTTCCTGATTCCTTACCTTTAATC
Source organism: Niabella sp. (assembly GCA_036384555.1). Lineage (GTDB taxonomy): Bacteria > Bacteroidota > Bacteroidia > Chitinophagales > Chitinophagaceae > Niabella. The sequence continues at coordinate 2,762 of DASVMC010000324.1, forward strand.
TTCAACACATGAATGCAATAAAAAAAATATTAGGTATTGTCTGGCTGCTCTTGGGTCCCCTGATCATTTATTTACTGCTGATGGGCGCTATTCACAATATTGATCTTAACGGCAAAAAAGACATCAACAATCCGGTGATCTGGATCATCATTATTGCTATCTTTTTTCCCATAGCCATTGGTTTAATGATTTTTGGCTGGTATGCACTGACAGGAGTCTATGATACCGAAGCCCCTCCGGTAACTGATAACCAGTGATTGGTCTTTTGCCACTTCGTTAAAAAATTGTAATTTTTGCCGGCTTTCTTGTCAGAAAGGCGCCACCTTTGTATTTTTGCGCAAGTGATTAAAGAACTGATATACAAAAAAAGAGCATTGCACCTGCTGGCATTTTTGCTGAGCATAGCATTGTTGTGGCTTACGATAAGCCTCCCTTTTGTATATGAGGCCAAGAAGCAGCTTACAGAGCAAACTCCCTCCAAAGAAAAAAATTCCAATAACCCCCTGGCGGGTGCTACGGAGGAAAAAGCGCCGTCCAATCCTAATGCTGCGCTCAATGAAGAATACCTGCATAATGACGGGTATGATTTTTCATTCACAGCCCTGCAAAAAGATATTGCGTACCTGCATATGCATGAAGGTACCTATATAGCTTTTCATGCAGAACTGCATGCACCACCACCCAACCGTATTTCATAATTACTTTATGGCTACGCCTGTCTTTTATTACAGCCGCAAGATGCTGTAGTGCCCGGCGTTCGTTATTTCAATCTATTTTAATAGTTGTTGCTGTTTCGTGCAGCAACAGGTAGCATCTTTTAATTAAGTATTATGAATACACAACCGAAATCAAAAAATCTTTTTTCCAGTCTGGGGGCCGATCTTCCATCCTCTATCGTAGTGTTCCTGGTAGCACTGCCCTTATGTCTTGGAGTAGCGCTGGCTTCTAATGCTCCCCTGTTCAGTGGCATTATTGCAGGCGTTTGCGGTGGTATTATTGTTGGCATTGTCAGCGGTTCCCAGCTCAGTGTCAGTGGTCCGGCCGCCGGGCTTACAGCCATCGTAGCATCAGCCATCCTCACGCTTCAATCATTTGAAGCTTTTCTTGTGGTAGTGGTACTGGCAGGAGTGCTGCAATTGATCCTCGGATTTGCAAAAGCCGGGATTATTGGCGATTATATTCCCAACAGTGTCATCAAAGGGATGCTGGCCGCAATCGGGTTGATCCTTATTATTAACCAGGTACCTCAGTTGCTTGGCGATAAATCGGCATTACCCGCAAATGATGAAGAGGCTATAGTTCCTTCGGGGAATATCTTTATCAACTTCTTTAAGGCATTTGCCTATATTACCCCCGCCGCTTTATTAATAGGCCTGGTATGCCTGGCTTTTCATTTTATTTGGGAGAAATGGGTAACCGGTAAAAAAGGATTCATCAGGCTGATCCCCGCTCCGTTGCTGATCGTTTTCCTGGGCGTTGGCCTAAACGCTTTATTTACAACCACGGGCTGGCTGCCGGCATTGTCAGAAGCCTATCTGGTAAGTATTCCGCAGGCCGGGTCTGCCAAAGAGTTCCTTTCATTCTTTACCAGTCCGGACTGGAGCGTGCTGGGCAACAGCCAGGTCTGGATCCTTGCAGTGACCATTGCGCTGGTGGCAAGCCTGGAAAGCCTGTTAAGCCTGGAAGCCGTTGATGCCATGGATCCTTACCAGCGCATCAGCCCTACCAACAGGGAGCTAAAGGCGCAGGGAGTCGGCAATATTGTTTCCGGCCTGTTAGGCGGTATCCCGGTTACCAGTGTTATTGTACGCTCATCCGCTAACGTCAACTCCGGAGCAAAAACAAAAATGTCGGCTATTCTGCATGGCGTATTGTTATTAGGGTGCGTGGCATTTATTCCGGTACTATTAAATATGATCCCTAAAACAGCTCTTGCAGCCATCCTCATCTTTACCGGCTATAAGCTGGCCAAGCCCGCCTTATTCAGGTTCTATTATAAAAAGGGCTGGGATCAGTTTCTGCCTTTTGTGCTCACTGTTATAGCCATACTGGCAACAGACCTTTTAAAGGGGGTAATTATCGGTATTGGCGTAGGCTTATTTTTCGCCTTCCGCTCTAATTTCAGGAAAGCGGTATTTGTTGTAAAGGATGATAAAAAATATCTTTTCCGTTTAAGAAAAGATGTGTCGTTCCTGAACAAAGCCATCGTTAAACAGAATCTGGAAAGAGTACCCGATGGTGCGCAGGTAGTAATTGACGCCCTGCGGGCTGATTATATTGACAAGGATATTGTTGAAGTCATTGAAGACTTCATTATACAGGCTCCTTTAAGAAATATTGACGTACAACTGGAAGTTAGTGGTTTTACTGATCATGGATTTTCACACAAGATCCTGGCCAACGACAATAAAGAGGGGCATTTAAGAAGAACCTATACTAATGTCATTATCAGTACCCGGCAAAAAGAAAGACAGGAGCTCAAAAAGGAAAGCACTATGGATTTTACTACCTTAGCAACACAGCCGCAGTAAATTTATTTTTAAAACAATTCAAATAGTATATAAATCATTATGAAATCTTACGAAAAATTATTAGCAAATAATAAAGAATGGGCCGCTCAGAAATTAGAAATAGATAATCATTTTTTTGACAATCTTGCAGAATCGCAAAGCCCGGAATTCCTCTGGATCGGTTGCAGTGACAGCCGGGTACCTGCTAACGAAGTAACGGGTACCACCTCCGGTGAGATCTTTGTACACCGCAATATTGCGAACCTCGTAGTCCATACCGATATTAACCTGATCAGTGTATTGGAATATGCGGTGGCACATTTAAAAGTAAAGCATGTAATTGTCTGCGGTCATTATGGTTGCGGCGGTATTAAAGCTGCTATGAGCAATGATGACTTTCACCAGGTGCTGAATATGTGGCTGCGGGAGATCAAAGATGTTTATTATAAGAACAGGGAAGAACTGGAGCTCATTGAAGATGAGAAAGACCGGGTGAACCGCATGGTAGAACTCAACGTGAAAGAGCAGGTGGAAAAACTGGCAAAAACATCTATTATCCAAAAAGCATGGAAAGAAAGAGGTGCCCCTGTTCTCCATGGCTGGGTATATGGCCTGGCAGACGGACAACTGCACGCGCTACATACCATTCAGCCCGATACCAACATCATTGATCCGATTTATGTTTATGACGACCTTAAATAAACGTTAAGTCTTTTAAGTGAAGCCCCACGGATCCGTGGGGCTTTTTAGTTTAATAAGTACCTTTAATAACGGACCGCTTCCTGTAAGAAAGGGAAGCGGTAATACAGTAACTTAGATATATTAAACAGATCGGGAACAATGAATGAAAAACAGCGCTTACAGGACATAGACTGGAAAACCTGGGGACCCTATGTAAGTAACCGGGAATGGGGCAATGTAAGGGAAGATTACAGTGCAGACGGTGATGCCTGGAATTATACCACACACGACATGGCCCGCAGCAAGGCCTATCGCTGGGCGGAAGAAGGCATTGGCGGCATCAGCGACTTCAGGCAGCTGCTCTGCTTTGCACCGGCCTTCTGGAACAAGAAAGATCCTATCATAAAGGAACGTTTTTTTGGCCTTTCCAATTATGAAGGCAACCATGGAGAAGATGTAAAGGAACTGTTCTATTACCTGGATAATACACCTACCCACAGCTATATGAAGATGCTGTACAAATATCCGCAGCAAACCTTTCCCTATGAACAATTGGTGCAGGAAAATCAACGGCGGGGAAAGAACGATCCTGAATTTGAGCTGATAGATACAGGCATTTTTGATACAAATGCCTATTTTGATATTTTTATTGAATATGCCAAATCAGGCACCAATGACCTGTTCATAAAACTCAGTATCTGTAATCGTTCCATTCAGCAAGCTTCTCTGACCGTAGTACCAACCCTCTGGTTCCGCAATACCTGGGCCTGGGGGTACGACGATTATCAGCCTTTATTCAAACAGCAGGAGGCAAATCATATCCTGATAGAACACAAAGACCTCGCGGTAAGTCATTTTTACAGCCAGCTGAATGGCACCCCTTTATTCTGTAACAATGATACCAATAATGAACGGTTATACCACTCAAAGAATGACAGTCCCTATTGTAAAGATGGCATTAATGATTGTATCACCGGCCGGAATCAGCAGGCGGTCAATCCTGCGGGAGAAGGTACAAAGGCTGCTCTCTCTCAGGATATTACTGTAAACGCCGGAAGCTGCATCACGCTGTGCTACCGGTTAACAGATCAGCTATTATCAGACCCTTTTGCGGACGCAGATTCCGTCTTTAACGCCAGGGCCAGTGAAGCCGATGATTTCTATACGGGTATTCAGGAGGGCATAAAGACCGAAGATGAAAAGCGGGTGCACCGCCAGGCATTGGCAGGCCTGCTCTGGAATAAACAATTTTACCACTACAATGTAGATAAATGGTTAAACGGAGATCCTGCCCAGATCAAACCACCGGAAAGCCGGAAAGAAATACGGAACAACGGCTGGAAAACACTGGATAATTACGACATCATTTCAATGCCGGATAAATGGGAGTATCCCTGGTATGCCACATGGGACCTGGCCTTTCATTGCATCAGCCTTTGTCTGGTAGACAGCGCCTTTGCCAAACACCAGTTAGCGTTGCTCACCAAGGAATGGTATATGCATTCCAGCGGACAGCTGCCCGCCTATGAATGGAATTTCAGTAGTGTGAATCCTCCCGTACATGCCTGGGCTGCCTTCCGCGTTTTTAAAATAGATGAACGGATCAATGGCCAGCCTGACCTAGCCTTCCTGGAGACGGTCTTTCAAAAACTTTTGCTGAATTTTACCTGGTGGGTCAACCAGAAGGATCAGAATGGCAATGACATTTTTGAAGGCGGCTTTTTAGGCCTTGATAATATTGGCATCTTCGACAGGAATACCCTGTTACCCGATGGTGCAATTCTTGAACAGGCAGACGGTACCAGCTGGATGGCAATGTATGCCTTAAACCTTATGCGTATTGCATTAGAACTGGCGCTTTATAATCCTGTTTATGAAAGTATGGCCACAAAGTTCTTTGAACATTTTCTTTCCATTGCGCATGCAATCAATACAACAGGCCCCAATGGCCTGGGGTTATGGAATGAAGAAGATCAGTTTTATTATGATATGCTGCAATTGTCAGATGGCAGCAGTGTTCCGTTACGCCTCAGAAGCGCTGTAGGCCTCACTCCTATGTTTGCGGTGGAAGTTATTGACCAGTCAATGCTGAACAGGCTGCCCAGATTTAATAAGCACCTGCAATGGATCATGACGAACAAGCCGGAACTGGCCCGTTTGGTCTCCCGTTGGGAAGAGCCGGGAACGGGTCAAATGCATTTGCTCAGTTTACTGCGGGGGCACCGGTTAAAAAAGCTGATTGAGCGTATCGCCAATCCCGACGAATTCCTCAGCGATTATGGAGTACGTGCCCTATCCAAAATATACCAGCAAAATCCTTACCGGCTGGATGCATACGGACAACATTTTGTTGTAAACTATATTCCTGCCGAGAGCGATAATGATTTATTCGGAGGTAACAGCAACTGGCGCGGCCCTATCTGGATGCCGGTCAATTTCCTGCTGATTGAAAGCCTGCAGCGGTTTCATTTTTATTTTGGGAACGATTTTAAGGTTCGTTTTCCTTATGGATCGGACCAGCTGTTAACGCTGGATGAAGTGGCCACCGCCATCACACGCAGGCTCTGTACTATTTTTCTTAGGAATGAAAAGGGGGAACGCCCGGTAAACGGTACTAACCCAAAAATACAGACCGATCCTGCGTTTAAGGATTATATTTTATTTTATGAATATTTTGATGGAGATAACGGCCGGGGCGTTGGCGCCAGCCATCAAACGGGCTGGACCAGCCTGATCGCCAAATTGCTGCAGCCCCGGTTGTCAGAGCAATAAAGCACAGCATTCCATAAAAAGCGCATCAAGTAAAAAAGAGATAGCTTACGGCAACAGAAGCAAGCACGGCTATTAAGTCTACTGTAAGCATCAGTCCTACAGAATAACGGGTATTCTTTAATCCCACAGCACCACAATAAACGGCTATAATATAAAAGGTGGTATCTGAAGCGCCCCGGAGCACAGAAGCCAGGTTGCCTATAAAGGAATCCGGACCATGTACTTTTAAAGTATCAATCATCATAGCCCGGGTACCGCTTCCGCTAAACGGTTTTAATAAAGCGGTAGGAAAAGCATCCACAACACGGGGATCTCCTCCAACAACCTGAAAAATATATTTTAAACCGTCTGTAATAAAATCAAACACACCGCTATTCCGCATCATGCTGATGGCTATGAGCAAACCAACCAGGTAAGGAATGATCCGCACCGAAGTTTCAAAGCCGCCTTTGGCCCCGTCAATAAAATCATTGAATAAAGGGGTTTTCTTATAAATGGCGCCGATAATAATTACCAGGAATAACAGCAAGATCAGCCCATTGCTTAATTTGATGGAGAACAGCTGAACGCCTCTTGCATCCAGCATACGCACGTACAGGATCAGCGCCATGATCACAAAAATGATCCCCGTGATCCATAAAATAATTACCGGTTGAAATACTTTTATCTTCTGCCGGACAGCAACCAGGATCAGCGCCGTCAGCGCGGCTATAAACCCTACAATTAAACAGGGAATAAATATCTGCGTGGGGAATTGGGAACCCAGTGTTACCCGGTCTGCGATAATTGCTGTAGGGATCAGGGTTAATCCTGCAGCATGCAAACATAAAAACATGATCTGGGCATTACTGGCTGTTTCCTTACTGGGATTCAGCTCCTGCAGGCTTTCCATTGACTTTATCCCAAAAGGTGTTGCCGCATTGTCCAGTCCCAATAAAATGGCAGAATAATTCATAATCATATGCCCCATGGCCGGATGATCTTTAGGCACATCGGGAAAGATCCTGGAAAAG
>DASVMC010000325.1:0-3695 GCA_036384555.1 Niabella sp.
CTGCATCCGGAGTTTTGGCATACCATACCAGCCGGGCGCCACAGCAATGACCATTGCATTGTCTTTTTGCAGGTATTCTTTAATATCATACGTTGTATAATAAACCGTCTTGCTGAAGTTGCTGGTGGCAGGATCCAGCACGTGATCACCTACTTTTTTCCCGTTTATTTCCATTTCACTGTAACCGATACCCGCCACGTATGCCCTGGCCCGTTTTATTGTTTTTGCAAATGAAAATACCCGCCTGAAATAATGGACCCTGCCTATCCATCCTGATGGGAACCCTACCCAGTCTCCGCTCCAGTCACGCTCCTGCAACAATCCCATTTCAAAATAGGCTACCGCGCTGCTTACCGGTTCTGCTCCCTGTGCATCCCACAGCAATAGCTTCCAGTAATACCGTTTACGGCTCTCCAGTGGTTTTCCCCGGTATAACACTCCTGCTGACTGAGCAGACCGTACTTTACCACTATTCCAGATATTGGCCTGTTCAGGGCTCAGCTTTTCCGGGTCATCCGCAACCAGGATCTGATAGGCGTTCTGCCGCATATTACGACGGGTTGATCTGATGTTCCAGCTAAACTGAGGCGTACGCGCATCAATTCCCAGGGGATTAACGGCGTTATCACATTGCAGGTTGAACACTTCTGTATCCACCGGAGCTGCTGCCATTACCATCCGGTTTGCAAACAGGCTCACTATCAAAAAAGCGAGGAAATACAACCGGTTCCTCAAAGCGCAATCGTTCATGTCTGTAATTTTAAAAACGTATTCGTCTGTTAAAGGATAAGCTTACGTAAGAACCGGGAAGTTTTTACTGCATCATTTTCACTGATCAATGCTTCGATCTCCTTGTAGTGCGTTGCTACAATCTGTTCGTATTTTTTTACCCACAGTATACTTTCTGAAATGGCATCCACGGCATCTTCCCGGTAAGGGTATTGATCCATAGAGATCCATCCCTCATATCCCGTTTTTTTCAGCCAGAACAGCAATTCCACATAGGTTGTAAAATGTACGCTGCTTACAATCATATCATCATCCCAGCTGCCGTGGTTATCATTAAAATGCATATGGAATAATAAATTGCCCGCTCTCCTGGCCAACACCACCGCTTCTGCTACATTTTCACCGGCATAGAAGCTATGCCCCGTATCAATGGTTACCCCTACATTGGCGCATCCTGTTTCTTTTGCCGCCAGCAATGTATCAGCCATCCGGGCATGATAAGAAAAATTGCGGGGCTCTTTTGGCTTGTATTCAAGTGCGTAGCGAAGCGCCGGGAACTCCGTAGCCAGTGTCCTGGTCGCTTCCAGCAGCCAATCGCGCTCCTGGTCATAGTCTGTAGCCAGCAGATAATCATACCCATCCTGGCCCAGCCAGAGATTCACAATTCCACAATCCATCCTCAGCGCCACCTCACTCATTTGCCGCAGGTAATCCAGTGCCTCCCGGCGTACAGCAGCATCAATACTGGTGATACTGCCCTTTCCGAAACGGGGGTTCCCAAATGTGTCCGGGATAATGCTGGCGCAGGCCACACCTGCATCATCCATTCTTTTTTTCATATCAGAAACATTGTCCGGTCTTATATCCCAGGTGCCCACCAATTCAATACCCTGAATATGCGGGATGCGTTCTAATGCCAGTTGCAGCATTTCTTCTGAACTGGGATTCACTTTATATCCCTGGCAAAACCGGTCGCGGGTATTTCCTAAGTTACCCAGAATAATTGCATACTTGTTATCCATGGCTTTTATTTATCGTTTAGTAAAAGATGAAAGATCGGCTTTGTTTTACATTTTCCATTCATAATTTTTCCATCGGCTCATTACTTTTCCCAGTGCTTCAACTTCGGAATCACTTATGGGAATCATTGCTCCCAGCGATGCAGATAATACCAGCGATTTGGCGCTGAATTCGGCTACTTCCAGGTAGTCAAAAGCCTGTAATAATTTATTACCGGTCACAATGACGCATTCATTTTTTACAATGATCACAGGCGCCTGCTCGGAAATCAGGTCACTGATCCGTTCATTCTCTGCAAACTGGCTTCCGAAATCAACCGTTAATACATCCTGAAGGTAGATCCATGTTTCAGGAATGGTGCGTACTTTCAGTTCCCTGCCTGTAATAGCAAATGAGGAAAGATAGATCGGCTGCGTCATGATAATGGCATTTACGTGCGGATGCTTTTTATAAATCGCCTGATGTAAGGACGCCGTTACATCCGGTATCTTATGCAACTCGCGTTTGCCGTTCCGGACCTGTACCAGATCATCAAGCGTCAGGTCCCATTTGGAAACATCGCGCGGGGTAATGACAAAATCATCCTTTCCCCATCGTGTGGAAACCGAACCATATGCACCAAGCATCAGTCCCTGTTTACAGGCGCGTTTGATTATTTTAAGGATCTGTGCACGCTTTTCTCTTTCTTTAGCCGGATATTTTGCTGCTGATTCCTGTTGTGGTAACTGGGTCTGAAGCTGCCGTGCGTACCCGTCAAGTTGCTCCTCTGTAAGGATAACCGGTTCGCCCAGACTTTTACCGCAAAGCATTGCACGGGCGGTCACTTCCACTGATTCGAATTTCTGATAAGCATTCGACAGATCCGTTCCTCCCATTACTGCACCATGGTTTTCCATAATGACAACCGAATATCCTTTAGCAAATTCATGGGAAATATGCACTCCCAGCGCTTCCGTACCGGGCATGGCATAAGGTGCATAACCCACTTCACCACATAACGCATAGGTTTGCGGCAACACTCTTGTATCCGGTGTAGTACGCACAATACTAAAAGCCACGATACCCGGAGGATGCGCATGTATAATGGCCTTGATATCCGGCCGTTGCTGATAAATAGCAAGATGGAACGGGTATTCCGATGAGGGTTTATGTTCGCCCGAAACCGTTCCGTCCTTTTTTACACAGACAATGTCTGAAGGCTTTAAAAGGCCCTTATCCACTCCTGCCGGTGTGATCCATATATTCTCTTCCTCATCCATCACTGATATATTTCCACCGGAAGTGGTCGTCAGCACCCGCTCATAGATCCGTAACATGATCAATGTAATCTGTTCACTGGGATGCATTAATTTCGTGTCTAGCAAGCTTTTCATTTTTTATCTGATCGTTTCTATTGTAAAATTTTAAACAAGACAAACTTAAAATTCACCGATAACAATGCTATCCTGTCTTGACCCGAAATCACTGCTCTTTTTAATTTTTTTTCTTTTTTTGTCCGCCATTTAATGCTACTTTGCCTTATCAAAAACTTCTGTATTGCTGATGAAAAAAGATAAATTGCTTGACTTGATACAGGTAGATCCTTATTCCAGCACATCGAAATACCTGCAAATAGTAAATGCCGTTTTAAAAGAGATTGAAAAAGGCACGATCCAGTCGGGGGATAATATGCCTTCTATTAATGAACTAAGCATAGAACTGGATATTGCCAGGGATACGGTGGAAAGAGGATATAAACAGCTACGGCAGATGGGGGTTATAAAAGCCGTACCGCGAAAAGGGTATTTTATTGAAAACACTGATTTCCGCCGGGAGCTGAAAGTATTCCTGCTCTTTAATAAATTGAGCACTCCTAAGAAACAGGTCTATGACGCGCTGGTCAACGAACTGCGCGATAAAGCGGGTATCGATTTTTATATCTATAACAACGATTTTCATTTATTCAA